>NZ_JBWKDT010000001.1:462684-505676 GCF_056435785.1 Streptomyces sp. NPDC043870 | reverse complement strand
GGTTGATAGGCCGGATGTGGAAGCCAGGTAACTGGTGAAGCTGACCGGTACTAATAGGCCGAGGGCTTGTCCTCAGTTGCTCGCGTCCACTGTGTGGTTCCCGGGTTGCGAACAGTCGCACCGGTCGAACCAGATCCACTGACTTAATTGAAAAGTGTGCTTGTTCGCTCGAACCCGATAGGGTTTCGGTGGTCATAGCGTTAGGGAAACGCCCGGTTACATTCCGAACCCGGAAGCTAAGCCTTTCAGCGCCGATAGTACTGCAGGGGGGACCCTGTGGGAGAGTAGGACGCCGCCGAACAATCTTTCAGGACCCGTGGTCCCAGCGTTCAGCTGGGACCACGGGTCCTTTTTGTTTTGCTTGATTTTCTCCGAAGCGCATCCGGTGGCCGGCTGCGCGAGAATGACTGCGTTAGCAGAAGACAGGAGCCATGACGATGTCCACCAACTCCTCCGACGACCGTCCGGAGCGCGAGCCGCGTCGCCGGGACGGTGGCGGCGACCGGGGCGGTTACCGGGGCGGGCCCCGCGGGGACGCCAGCCGTGGTGGATACGGGCGTCGTGACGACCGTCGTGACGACCGTAGGGACGACAGCCGCGGTGGTGCTTTCCGCGGCGGTGAGCGCCGTGACGACCGCGGTGGTTCCTTCCCGCGGGACGACCGCGGCTATGGGCGTCGTGACGACCGGCGGGACGACGGCCGTGGAAGCCGTTTCCCGCGGGACGATCGCGGCTACGGGCGCAGGGACGACCGTCGGGATGACCGTGGTCCGCGTCGGGACGATGACCGCGGCGGCTTCCGCCGTGATGACCGTCGTGACGACCGTGCCCCGCGTCGTGATGACCGGCGCGACGATCGCGGTGGGTTCCGGCGTGACGACCGTCGGGATGACCGTGGTCCGCGTCGGGATGATGACCGCGGCGGCTTCCGCCGTGATGACCGTCGTGACGACCGTGCCCCGCGTCGTGATGACCGTCGCGATGACCGTGCCCCGCGTCGTGATGACCGTCGCGATGACCGTGCCCCGCGTCGTGATGACCGTCGTGACGATCGCGGTGGGTTCCGTCGTGACGACCGTCGGGATGACCGTGCCCCGCGTCGTGATGATGACCGCGGCGGCTTCCGCCGTGATGACCGTCGTGACGACCGCGGCGGGTACCGTCGGGATGACCGTGGTCCGCGTCGTGATGATGACCGCGGCGGCTTCCGCCGTGATGACCGTGCCCCGCGTCGGGATGATGACCGCGGCGGCTTCCGTCGTGATGACCGTCGTGACGACCGTGCTCCGCGTCGTGATGACCGTCGTGATGACCGCGGTGGGTTCCGCCGTGACGACCGTGGTCCGCGTCGGGATGATGACCGCGGCGGCTTCCGCCGTGACGACCGTCGTGACGACCGTGCGCGTGGGCCTCGCCGGGACGACCGTGACCGCGACAGGGACCGTGGGGGCTACCGCGGGCGGGACGACCGTGGTGGGTACGGGCGTCGGGACGACCGGGACCGGGACCGTGACCGGGAGCCGATCAAGCGGCTGCCGATCCCCGAGGACGTTACCGGCGACGAGATCGACAAGGACGTGCGGCAGGAGCTTCAGAGCCTGCCCAAGACGCTTGCCGAGGACGTCGCGAGGAACCTCGTCATGGTCGCGCGGCTGATCGACGAGGACCCGGAGGGTGCGTACGGGTACTCGCGTGTGGCGCTGCGGCTCGCGTCGCGGGTCGCAGCGGTGCGGGAGGCCGCCGGCTTCGCCGCGTACGCGACGCAGAAGTTCTCGGAGGCGCTTGCGGAGTTCCGGGCGGCTCGCCGGATGACCGGGAGCGTCGAGCTGTGGCCCGTGATGGCCGACTGCGAGCGTGGCATGGGCCGCCCCGAGCGCGCGCTGGCGATGGCCGGTGAGCCCGAGGTGCAGAAGCTCGACAAGGCGGGTCAGGTCGAGATGAGGCTCGTCGCCGCCGGGGCCCGCCGGGACATGGGGCAGCTGGAGGCCGCCATCGTCACCCTGCAGAGCTCGGAGCTGGCGTCGAACTCCGTACATCCGTGGACCGCGCGACTGCGCTACGCGTACGCGGACGCGCTGCTGGCGGCCGGTCGCGAGGGCGAGGCCCGTGAGTGGTTCGCCAAGGCCGTCGAGGCGGACAAGGACGGGGCGACGGACGCCTCCGACCGGCTCGCCGAGATGGACGGCGTGGAGTTCGTCGACGCGATGACCGACGAGTCGGACGCCGATGGCCCGGACGCCGCTGAGCCGGCCGAGGACGAGTCGGAGGAAGCGACTGTCGAAGCGGCCGACGACGAGGGTCAGGATGCGGGTCAGGACGAGACGGGTACGGACAAGGCCTGATCCGCTGATCCGGCCGTACCTCCGCTGACACACGGACGGGCCGGCACCCACTCGGGTGCCGGTCCGTCCGCGTTTCGTCGCACGGTCCGTACGGGCCGGTTCGTCAGTCGAAGTTCAAGCTGCGCAGGACCAGGCCCGTCGCCGGCTTCGGGCCGAACGACGTCGACTTGCGCGGCATCGTGACGCCCTGCTGGGCGAGTTCCCGGACGACGTCCTCCCGTACGGGATGCATCAACACCGCCGTACCGCCACGGCGCTCGGCCTGGACGACCGCCGCCTCGGTGTCGTGGATGTAGGCGATGTCCTCAGGCAGGTCCGGGATGCGCCAGATGTGGTCCAGCAGCGTGGCGTGCAGGACGGTCGCGTCGAGCTTGCGCCAGGCGTCCGGGCGGCCTGCCGGGACCGTACGGGCCAGCAGGTCGGCGTCCGGGCGGTCGAGGAGATGGAAGCGGCCGTCCCCCGCGAGCAGGAAGGCGTTGCCTTCGGCGGCCGCGGAGGCCAGGACTTCGAGGGCGTGCGGGAGCGGGCCGTCGACGTCCCGTACCCGGAAGAGGCCCTCCACCGCGGCGAGCGCGTCCGCGACCGGGAGGCGGTTCAGCAGGCGGTGGATCGCGCGGACCTGGAGCGGATAGCGGGCCGTGTCGATCAGGAGCACCAGGCCGTAGTCCCACGCCCCGGGAACGGGCTGCTCGTCGCGGAGACGGAGGTACGTCGCCCAGCGGTGGTGCCCGTCGGCGATCAGAGCCTGCTGGTGGGTGAGGTCCGCGGAGATCCCCGCCAGGTCCGCCGGGTCGGTGACCGACCAGAGGCGGTGGCTGAAGCCGTCCTCCGTCGTCGTGGCCAGCAGCGGCGAGCCGTGGATGACGCGTTCGATGACGGCGGAAGCCCCGGTCGCGCTGCCGTCGCTGCGGTACGTGAACAGCAGCGGCTCCAGATTGGCGGCGGTGGTGCGCATCAGGGCCGCCCGGTCGGCCACCACGTGCGGCATCACGTCCTCGTGCGGGAGCACGATGCCCTCGTCCGGGGCCGACAGTGCCAGCGCGCCGATGATCCCACGCTGCAGAACGTCGCCCCTGCGCTGCTCGTAGACGTAGAGCGACGGCACCGGATCGGGTGCGAGGACGCCCTCGGCCAGCCAGCGGTCCAGGGTCTCGGCGGCCTGCTCGTGGCGGGCCTCGGCAGTGGCTGCCTGGGGGAGGATCAGCCGGACGATGTTGTAGGGATCCGCGGACTCCAGGTGGTGCAGTCCGTCCGGGCGTACGACGACGTCGTAGGGGGGTGAGGTCACGGCGGCGAGGCTGCCGACCCGCTCGGGGACATAGCGCAGTCCGCGGAACGGGATCATGTGCAGACCGTCGTCGGCCGCGTCACCTCTCGTGCTCATTCAGGCATCGTATGTGGCTGAGGCGATGAGCGATGATCGGGGGAGCAGCGAGCGATCAATAAAAGCCACTCATGAAGGAGCGGAACAGTATGGGCGAGCAGGCCAGGACGAGGCCGAGCGGCAGCGCACGGGCGTTGTGCGCCGTGTACGACACGGCACTGCTCGACCTCGACGGGGTGGTGTACGCGGGCGGGGAGGCGATCGCGTACGCCGTGGACTCGCTCGGGACGGCGCGCGACGGCGGGATGCATCTGGCGTACGTCACGAACAACGCGCTGCGCACTCCGGACGCGGTGGCGCACCATCTCACCGAGCTGGGAGTGCCGGCGGCGCCCGCGGACGTCATCACCTCGGCGCAGGCGGTGGCGCGGCTCATCGCCGAGCAGGTCCCGGCGGGCGCGCGGGTGCTGGTGATCGGCGGCGAGGGGCTGCGGGTCGCGCTGCGCGAACGCGGGCTGGAGCCGGTGGATTCCGCGGACGACGATCCCGCCGCCGTGGTACAGGGATACGGCGGTCCCGAGCAGCCGTGGGGGCGGCTCGCGGAGGCGTGTTACGCGATCGCCCGCGGGGTGCCGTGGTTCGCGTCCAACACGGATCTGACGATTCCGAGCGCGCGGGGGATCGCGCCGGGGAACGGCGCGGCGGTCGAGGTCGTACGGATCGCGACGGGTGCCGAGCCGCAGATCGCGGGGAAGCCGCTGCCGCCGATGCACCGGGAAACGATTCTGCGGACGGGTGCGGAGCGGCCGCTGGTGGTCGGGGACCGGCTGGACACGGACATCGAGGGCGCGTTCAACGGGGGTGTGGACTCGCTGCTCGTTCTGACCGGGGTGACGAACGCGGCGCAGCTGCTGGCGGCGGAACCGAAGCACCGGCCGACATATGTGGACGCGGATCTGCGGGGGCTGCTGACCGGGCAGCCCGGAGTGGTCGAAGCCGGGCCCGGATTCGGCTGTGGCGGCTGGACCGCGTCCGTCCGCGTCGACACGCTCGTACTGGACGGGGAAGGCGAACCGCTGGACGGGCTGCGGGCGTTGTGCGCTGCGGCGTGGACGCACGCGGGGGATGCTGGGAGCACGCTCGATGCGGAGAAGGCGCTGGCCAGGCTGGGCTGGTGACCCGGGGCCCGGCGGGGTTCCCTGATCCGAGCACAATGGGAGGGTAGGCTAACCTAACCGCGTGTTGGTCGACAGTCTCCCCGAACAGAGCGCGGAACCGACTTCGGCAGCCGCAGCGCCGGAGCCGCGCAAGCGTCATGCGCTGCGCGCCGCCGGGCTGCTGCTGTCCGTCGGTGTCCTGCTGCTGGTCTGCGTCGCGAGCATCGCGATCGGTGCCAAGTCGGTCCCGGTCGGCGATGTGTGGCACGGGCTCTTCCAGAACTCCGGCACCGGCAACGACGTGATCGTTCACGATGTGCGGGTGCCGAGGACCGTGCTCGGGCTGCTGGCCGGTGTGGCGCTCGGTCTGGCGGGCGCGGTGATGCAGGCGCTCACCCGCAACCCGCTCGCCGAGCCGGGCATTCTCGGGGTGAACGCGGGCGCGGCTGCCGCTGTTGTCTCGGCCATCAGCTTCCTCGGCGTCACCTCGCTGACCGACTACATCTGGTTCGCCTTCCTCGGCGCCGGGATCGTGTCGGTGGTCGTGTACGTCCTCGGCGGCAGCCGGGGCGCCACGCCGGTGCGGCTCGCACTCGCCGGCACCGCGGCCACCTATGCGCTCTACGGGTACGTCAACGCCGTACAGCTGCTGGACTCCGCGGCGCTGGACCGGCTGCGCTTCTGGACGGTCGGATCGCTCGCATCGGCCGACCCCGGGACCATCGGCAAGGTGGCCCCGTTCATCGGCGCCGGCGTACTGCTCGCGCTGCTGATCGCCCGGCCGCTGAACGCCATGGAGATGGGCGACGACACCGCCCGCGCGCTCGGCGCCCATCTCACGCGCACCCGCGTGCTGGCCATGGTCGCGATCACGCTGCTCTGCGGAGCCGCGACCGCGGCCTGCGGGCCGATCGTCTTCATCGGGCTGATGGTGCCGCATCTCGTACGGGCCATCACCGGGCCCGACATGCGATGGATCATTCCCTACGCGGCCGTGCTCTCGCCGGTGCTGCTGCTCGGTGCCGATGTCATCGGCCGGGTCGTCGCCCGGCCCTCCGAGCTGCAGGTCGGCATCGTCACCGCGGTCATCGGCGGCCCGGTCTTCATCTACCTCGTACGCCGCAAGAGGATGGCGCAGCTGTGAGAGCCGTGAAAGCGATACGTACTCCGGGCGGACTCTCCGTCCGTGTGGACCCGAGGGCGTCCGTCGTCGTCCTGCTGCTGCTCGCCGCCGCCCTGGCGGCGGCCGTTCTGCTCGTCGGCAGCGGCGACTTCCCGATGACGCCCGGCGAGGTCGTCGCCACGCTGCTCGGCAACGGCACGCCCGCGCAGGAGTTCATCGTCAACGACCTGCGGCTGCCGCGGGTGCTGGTGGGCCTGCTGGTCGGTGCGGCGCTCGCGGTGGGCGGTGCCGTCTTCCAGTCCATCTCCCGCAATCCGCTGGGCAGTCCGGATGTGCTCGGGTTCGGGCAGGGCTCGGTGGTGGGCGCGCTGATCGTGATCGTGCTGTTCCAGGGCGGGGCGTTCGCCGTCGCGGGCGGTGCGGTCGCCGGCGGACTGCTGACCGGTCTGGGCGTCTATCTGCTCGCCTGGAAGCGAGGGGTGCACGGCTACCGGCTGGTGCTTGTCGGCATCGGCGTCATGGCGATGCTCACCGGCGTCACCCACTACCTGCTCACCAAGGCCAACCTGGTCGACGCGACCCGTGCCGTGCTCTGGATGACCGGCTCGCTCGACGGCCGCGACTGGGCCCAGTTCTGGCCGCTGCTCGCCGTCTGCGCGGTGCTCGTCCCGCTGTGCCTCGGCTACGGACGACCGCTGCGGATGCTGGAGATGGGCGACGACGCGGCGTACGCGCTCGGCGTCCGGGTCGAGCGGACCCGGGCCGTCCTGATCGGCTCGGCCGTCCTGCTCACGGCCGCCGCGACCGCCGCCGCCGGGCCGGTCGCCTTCGTGGCGCTCAGCGCGCCGCAGCTGGCCCGCCGGCTGACCCGCTCGCCCGGGCCCAACCTCGCCGCGTCCGCCGTGATGGGCGCCGCCCTGCTGCTGAGCGCGGACTGGATCGCCACGTCGGCGTTCGGCGACCGGCAACTGCCGGTCGGTGTGGTCACGGGCGTGCTCGGCGGCTGCTATCTGCTCTGGCTGCTCGTCACCGAACGCAGGGCGGGACGGATATGACGAGCCCCGCCCGGCCCGGGCGTACGACCGCAGACCCGCACCCGACGACCGTGAAGAACCCCAGGAGTACGTCCATGCAGCGCCTCACCGCGGAATCGGTCACCCTCGCCTACGACCAGCGGGTCATCGCCGAGGACCTCTCGGTCGAGATACCCGACAACTCGTTCACGGTGATCGTCGGCCCGAACGCCTGCGGCAAGTCCACGCTGCTGCGCGCGCTCTCGCGGATGCTCAAGCCCAGCCAGGGCCGCGTGCTGCTCGACGGGCAGACGATCCACTCGATGCCCGCGAAGAAGGTCGCAAGGACGCTGGGGCTGCTTCCCCAGTCGTCGATCGCCCCCGACGGCATCACCGTCGGCGACCTCGTCGCCCGAGGCCGCTACCCGCACCAGGGCCTGCTGCGCCAGTGGTCCCGGGAGGACGAACGGATCGTCCAGGAGTCGATGGCCGCGACCGGGGTCGCCGAACTCGCCGACCGCTACGTCGACGAGCTCTCCGGCGGCCAGCGCCAGCGGGTCTGGATCGCGATGGCACTCGCCCAGCAGACCCCGCTGCTGCTGCTCGACGAGCCCACCACGTTCCTCGACATCCAGCACCAGCTGGAGATCCTCGACCTCTGCGGCGAGCTGCACGAGACGCAGGGCCGCACCCTCGTCGCCGTGCTCCACGACCTCAACCAGGCCGCCCGGTACGCGACCCACCTCATCGCGATGCGGGACGGGAAGATCGAGGCGGAGGGAGCGCCCGGCGATGTCGTCACCGCCGAGCTGGTCGAACAGGTCTTCGGCGTGCGCTCGCAGGTGATCGACGACCCGGAGACGGGTACGCCGCTGGTGGTGCCGCTGGCCCGGCGCCGTAGGGCGGCCCCCAGGACGCCCCAGGAGGCTTCCGGGGAGCCGTCCGGCGCCGCTGCCGATGCGGTGACTACAGCAGCGCCCTGAGGCGCAGCAGATCGCGGAAGCCGGCCTCGAGCCTGACCCGGCCCGAGGCCCAGGCCTTCGCGAAGTTCAGCTCCCCGTCGACCATCGCCACCAGGTCGTCACCGGTCATCGCGAGCCGGATCTCCGCCTTGTGCGCCGGTGGGCCGTCCAGTGTGTCCACCACCTCGATCCGGCCCGCCGAGAGGCGCCCGGTGAAGGTGATGTCCAGGTCCTTGATGTGGCAGCTCAGGGAACGGTCGAGCGCGGTCGCGCTGCGCACGTCACCGTCCGCCTTTGCCAGGTTGTCCGAAAGTCTGTCGAGTGCGCTGCGGCACTCCTCCGTGGTCGCCATCGTGATCGACGGTACCCCAGGGCTTCGCGGTAGCGTCTGGGCATGAGCGACTCGATGCCGGGCCCGGAACCGGAAACGCCGGAAACGTCCGGGGAGGCCGCCGCCGGGGCGCACGACCCCGCCGCGCCCGCCCCCCTCGGCGTCGCGCGCGTCCCCACCGGCCACGCAGGGGTGGACGCGCACCTGGAGCGACTGGCTGATGCCGATCACCTCCCGGCCGACGGCCACCTGGAGGTGTACGAGGATGTACACAGAGGGCTGCGTGACGCGCTGACCGCGCTGGACGCCCGCCCGGAAGACTCGTACGACCACAGGAGCTGAACCGAACGTGGCAGGAGTGGCACGCCGCCGTCTCGACGCCGAGCTGGTACGCCGCAAGCTCGCCCGCTCGCGCGAGCACGCGAGCCAGTTGATCGCGGCAGGGCGGGTGACCGTGGGCGGAAACACCGCCACGAAGTCCGCCACCCAGGTCGAGACCAGTGCCGCCATCGTCGTCGCCCAGGACGACAGCGATCCCGAGTACGTCTCGCGCGGCGGCCACAAGCTCGCCGGCGCGTTCGAGGCCTTCGTACCGCAGGGGCTGAAGGTCGAGGGGCGGCGGGCGCTGGACGCGGGCGCGTCCACCGGCGGGTTCACCGACGTCCTGCTCCGGGCCGGGGCCGCGCATGTCGTCGCCGTCGACGTGGGCTACGGCCAGCTCGCCTGGTCCCTGCAGAGCGATGAACGTGTGACGGTCAAGGACCGTACCAATGTGCGTGAGTTGACCCTGGAGACGATCGACGGGGAGGCGGTGGACCTGATCGTCGGTGATCTGTCCTTCATTCCGCTCGGCCTCGTGCTGCCCGCGCTGGTGCGCTGCACGGCGCCCGGCGCCGATCTCGTCCTCATGGTCAAACCACAGTTCGAGGTCGGCAAGGAGCGGCTCGGCAGCGGCGGAGTGGTGCGCAGCCCGGAGCTGCGCGCCGAGGCCGTACGGACCGTGGCGCGGCAGGCCGGCGAGCTGGGCCTGGGTGTGCTCGGAGTGACCGCCAGCCCGCTGCCCGGGCCCTCCGGCAATGTCGAGTACTTTCTGTGGCTCCGGGCCGGGGCACCGGACCTCGACCCGGCGGATGTCGATCGTGCAGTGGCGGAGGGGCCGCGTTGAGCGATACGAGCACGGATACGAAGACACGTACCCGCACGGTTTTCCTGCTGGCGCACACCGGCCGGCCCGCGGCCATCCGGAGCGCCGAACTCGTCGTCCAGGGCCTGCTGCGCGCCGGTCTCGGGGTGCGGGTGCTCGCCTTCGAGGCGGCGGATCTCCCGCTGCCGTCGACGGTGGAGACGGTCCCGGAGGCCACGCCCGAGGTGCTGGACGGCTGTGAGCTGCTGATCGTGCTGGGCGGCGACGGGACGCTGCTGCGCGGTGCGGAGTTCGCCCGCGCGTCCGGTGTGCCGATGCTCGGTGTCAATCTGGGGCGGGTCGGCTTCCTCGCGGAGGCCGAGCGCGACGACCTGGACAAGGTCGTCGACCGGGTCGTGACCCGTGCGTACGAGGTCGAGGAGCGGATGACCCTCGATGTCGCCGTACGCAGCAACGGCGACATAGTGCACCGGGACTGGGCGCTCAACGAAGCCGCCGTGCAGAAGGTCTCGCCCGAGCGGATGCTGGAGGTCGTCCTGGAGATCGACGGGCGGCCGGTGACCGGCTTCGGCTGCGACGGCATCGTCTGCGCCACCCCGACCGGCTCGACGGCCTACGCCTTCTCGGCGGGCGGTCCTGTGGTGTGGCCGGAGGTCGAGGCCCTGCTGATGGTGCCGATCAGTGCACACGCCCTGTTCGCCAAGCCGCTGGTCACCTCGCCGACGTCCGTCCTCGCGGTGGAGGTGCAGCCGAACACGCCGCACGGTGTGCTGTGGTGCGACGGCCGCCGCGCGGTCGAGCTGCCCCCGGCGGCCCGCGTGGAGGTCCGGCGGGGTGCGGTGCCGGTGCGGCTGGCGCGGCTGCACCACGCGTCGTTCACCGACCGTCTCGTGGCGAAGTTCGCGCTCCCCGTCTCGGGCTGGCGCGGCGCGCCGCACTGAGTCCTGCGGGCGGGTCGCGGAGCGGCCGGTACCCGGGGTGGCCGGTACCGCGGGGTGGCCCGGGGGCGTCCGTCACCAAGTGCCGGACGGGTTTGACACGTGCCCGGTAGCGCGGGGGAGGGCCACCCCGGGGGGTGACGGCAGGCGTCCCCGACCTGCGGCTCCGTGCGCGCGGGGCGGGGGCCGTCGCACAGCCGGGCCCGGACCTCGTAAGGTCTTCCCCGTGTTGGAGGAGATGCGGATACGGTCGCTCGGGGTCATCGACGATGCCGTCGTCGAGCTGTCGCCCG
Source organism: Streptomyces sp. NPDC043870 (assembly GCF_056435785.1). Lineage (NCBI taxonomy): Bacteria > Bacillati > Actinomycetota > Actinomycetes > Kitasatosporales > Streptomycetaceae > Streptomyces > Streptomyces sp. NPDC043870. The sequence goes on along the minus strand of NZ_JBWKDT010000001.1, from coordinate 495,049 downwards.
GATTCACCGCGGTGACGGGTGAGACCGGTGCGGGCAAGACCATGGTCGTCACCAGCCTCGGCCTGCTGCTCGGCGGGCGCGCCGACCCCGCCCTGGTGCGGCTCGGCGCCAAGTCGGCGGTCGTCGAGGGGCGGGTCACCGTGCCCGCCGGTGGTTCCGCGGCCGTACGGGCCGAGGAGGCCGGGGCCGAACTCGACGACGGTGCGCTGCTGATCAGCCGGACGATCTCCGCGGAGGGGCGCTCGCGCGCCCACCTCGGCGGGCGTTCCGTGCCCGTCGGCATGCTCACCGAACTTGCCGACGAACTCGTCGCCGTACACGGCCAGACCGACCAGCAAGGGCTGCTCAAGCCCGCACGGCAGCGGCAGGCCCTCGACCGGTACGCGGGTGACACGGTCACCGGGCCGCACGAGAAGTACGCGGCGGCCTACCGGCGGCTGAGGTCGGTGACCGCCGAGCTGGCCGAGCTGACCACACGCGCCCGCGAGCGCGCCCAGGAAGCGGATCTGCTGCGCTTCGGGCTGAACGAGGTCGCGGGCGTCGAGCCGCGCGCCGGTGAGGACGTCGAACTGGCCGCCGAGGCCGAGCGGCTCGGCCACGCCGAGGCCCTCGCGTCCGCGGCGTCCGTCGCACACGCCGCGCTCGCCGGAAACCCGGAGGACCCCGAGGGCGTCGACGCCACCACGCTGGTCGCGGGCGCCGGGCGGGCCCTGGACGCCGTACGGTCCCACGACCCCGCGCTCGCCGCGCTCGCCGACCGGATGGGCGAGATCTCCATCCTGCTCGCGGATGTCGCCGGAGAACTCGCCGGGTACGCGGACAACCTCGACGCCGATCCGCTGCGGCTCGCCGCGGTCGAGGAACGGCGGGCCGCGCTCACCGGGCTCACCCGTAAGTACGGCGAGGACATCAACGCCGTACTGGCCTGGGCCGAGGAGAGCGCCGGCCGCCTCACCGAGCTGGAGGGCGACGACGACCGCATCGGCGAGCTGACCGTCGAACGCGACGCGCTGCGCGCCGAACTCTCCGGGCTGGCACAGGCGCTGACCGATGCCCGTACGGAGGCGGCGGCGCGGTTCGCCGAGGCGGTGACCGCGGAGCTGGCGTCGCTCGCGATGCCGCACGCCCGCGTGTCCTTCGCCATCCGGCAGTCCGAGGACCCGGACGGCATCGAGGTCGGCGGCCGGCTCGTCGCGTACACGCCGTCCGGCGTGGACGAGGTCGAGCTGCTGCTCGCGCCGCACCCGGGCGCCCAGCCCCGGCCGATCGCCAAGGGCGCGTCCGGCGGTGAGCTGTCGCGCGTGATGCTCGCGGTGGAGGTCGTCTTCGCCGGGACCGATCCGGTGCCGACGTACCTCTTCGACGAGGTGGACGCGGGCGTCGGCGGCAAGGCGGCGGTGGAGATCGGGCGCCGGCTCGCGAAGCTGGCGAAGACGGCGCAGGTCGTCGTGGTCACCCACCTGCCGCAGGTCGCTGCTTTCGCGGACCGGCAGCTGCTCGTCGAGAAGACCAACGACGGGTCGGTGACCCGGTCCGGGGTGACCGTGCTGACGGGCGAGGACCGGGTGCGGGAGCTGTCGCGGATGCTGGCGGGGCAGGAGGACTCGGAGACGGCGCGGGCGCACGCGGAGGAGTTGCTGGCGGCTGCGCGCAGCGAGGTCTAGACGGCGGGCAGGGTCCCCCCGCAGGGGAGTGGCGGAGAGTGCCGGGCCACTGAACGGCATCGGCTTCCCGCCAAGCCCCGCGGAGGCAACCCGGAGGGCCCCCGACCCCACCCACCGGCGCCCTGCGCACCCCGGTCTAGGGTGACGATCATGGGAACGTTCAGCAGGGTCATCGCATTCGGCACCGCCGCAGGCGTGACGCGTGTCGCGTACCGCGCGCTCAGAGCACGGACGCGCGGGCATGCGCGCTGGGAGCGTACGAACTACGCCGGGCGCACCGTTGACCTGTGCGCCGGGCCCGCCGTGGCCGTGGGTGCGGCGGCCGGCGCGGTGGCCGCCGGCGTGCCCGCCGCCGCTGTCGCCGTGCTGGCGGCCGGGGCCTGCGGGGCGTACGACGACGTCGCCGGGGACGACCGGCGGGGGTTCAGGGCCCACCTCGGGGCCCTGCGGCAGGGCGAGGTCACCAGCGGAGCCGTGAAGCTCTTCGGGATCGGGGCCGCCGGGCTCCTCGCGGGGGCGGCGATGAAGGAGCGGCCCGTCGACAAGGTGCTCGCGGGGGTCGTGATCGCCGGTACCGCGCACTTCGTGAACCTCGTCGACGTACGGCCCGGCCGCGCCGCGCTCACCGTGCTCGGGCTCGGTGCGCCCGGGCTGCTGCGGGGCCCGCTCGCCGCCGCGCCCATGGCCGCCGCGGCCACCGTCGCCGCCGACGATCTGGGCGAGAGCACCATGCTCGGCGACACCGGGGCGCACGCGCTCGGCGCGGCCCTCGGGGCCGCGATCGCCGCGGGCAACGGCCGCGCGGGGCTGGCGTTCCACGCCGCCGGGCTGGTCGCGGCGGCGGCGTACGGCGACCGGATCGCTGAACTCGTACGCTCACCCATGTGAGTGATCCCGGCGGGGGAGTTGAGGCGCCGGACACGGGAACGTCGCTTCGGCGGTGCCGGAACGTTCGTACGGACTGGCATCCTTGGCGCGTGACACAGCTGCGTACGGTCCAGGTGCTGGGCGGCGGCAGCGCGGGCAGCAGCGCTCACGTCAGGTCACTGGCCGCGGGGCTGGTGGCGCGGGGCGTGCGGGTGACCGTGTGCGCCCCCGCTCCCGTGGAGCACGACTACGACTTCCTCGGCGCCGGGGCGCACTTCGTGCCCGTCCCGCGACGCAGCGACCCGGCGGCGGTCGGGGCACTGCGCGCGGCGTGCGCCGGAGCGGATGTCGTCCACGCGCACGGGCTCAACGCCGCCGTACGCACCGCGCTGGCTCTCAGCGGGCAGCGCGTGCCGCTCGTCATCACCTGGCACACCCGGACGCACGCCGACGGGGCGCGCGGCCAGCTGCTGCGGCTGCTGGAGCGAAGGGCGGTGCGGGCTGCGGCGGTGGTGCTCGGTACCTCGTCCGACCTGGTCGACCGGGCCCGCAGCAGGGGCGCGCGGGACGCCAGGCTCTCACCGGTGTCGGTGCCGGCGCCGCGCCGCCCCGCGGGCGCCTACGAGAACAAGGCGCGGGCCGAACTGGGCGCCGTCGACCGGCCGCTGCTGATGGCGGTGGGCCGGCTCGAACCCGGCCGTGGGTACGGAACCCTGCTGGACGCGTCCCGCGACTGGCTCGAACTCGACCCCGTACCGCTGGTCGTGATCGCGGGAGAGGGCCGTGAGCGGGTGTCGCTGCAGCGGCGCATCGAGGCGGAGGGGCTGCCGGTGCGGCTCATCGGCCGCCGGGACGACATCACCGAACTCCTCGCCGCGGCGGATCTGACCCTGCTTCCCAGCCGGTGGGAGGCCCGTTCGCTCCTCGCCCAGGAGGCGCTTCGGCTGGGGGTGCCGCTGATCGCGACCCGGGTCGGCGGCATCCCCGAACTCGTCGGCGACGCCGCGGAGCTCGTTCCCTACGGCGACCCCGTGGCCCTCTCCAGCGCCGTCACCGGCCTGCTGGCGGACCCGGACGGCCGCCGGCGGCTCGCGGCCGCGGGCCGCGCGCAGGCCGCGACCTGGCCGACGGAGGACGAAACCATCGCCCAGGTCCTGAGCGTCTACGACGAACTCACCCAGCCTCCCCGCCTCGGCCGGGCCTGACGGCGGCATGCCGGGCGGGGGCTGAAGTCCCTGGGGACCGTGCCCTGATCGAGGCGCCCGCGTCACAGCACGCCCAATCGAGGGCGCCCGCGTCAAGACACCTCAATCGAGGCGCACCCGCGTCAAGGCGCCTCAATCGAGGAGCGCCCGCGTCAAGACGCCCCGATCAAGGCGCGCCCGCGTCACAGCACACCCAGTCCAAGCGCACCCCGTCAAGGAGCGTGGCGGCGCGCCCTGAGGGCCAACGAGAGAGCCAGGACCGTCTGGGGGTCGTCCAGGTCCGTGCCCAGCAGCTCCGAGATACGGGCCAGGCGGTTGTACAGCGTCTGGCGGTTGAGGTGGAGTTCGCGTGCCGTCTCCGCCTTGCGGCCCGCATGGGCCAGATACGTCTCCAGGGTGGGCAGCAGGGGCGGGCGGGACGTGCGGTCGTGGTCCCGGAGGGGGCCGATCGCGCGGTCCACGAAGGCCGCCAGGTCGGGGTGGTCCCGCAGCCGCCACAGAAGGAGGTCGGTGTCGAGGCGGCGTGCGTCGTACCAGGGGCGGTCGGAGAGGCCCTGCGCCGCCGTCGCGGTCTCGGCCGCGTGCCGCAGGCCCGCCGACGCCGCCGCCCAGCCGCCCGCCACGCCGACGACGACCACCGGAGGGTGCGCCCCGGCGCGTTCGAGGCCCGCGCGCTGCAGCCCCGCGTGCAGTGCCGCGGCGACCCGGTCCGCCACCGCCGTACGTTCTGACTCCGAACGCAGCCCGAGCAGCAGCGGGACACGGCCCTCCACGGGGCGTACACCCAGCAGGACGGGTACGCCGACGGACGACAGCTCTTCGAGCACCGCGCGGGCCAGCAGCGACCAGTTGCCCGACGGGGACAGCTCCGGGGCCAGCCGCATCACCACGGGCAGCAGCGGACCGTCGCCCGGTTTGAAGCCCAGGACCTTCGCCTGGGCCGGCGCGTCCTCCGCCGAGATCCGCCCCTCGGCGAGATCCGTGAGGAAGTCTCCCCGGCCGCGCGCCGCCAGCTCCTCCTCCTGGCGCGCCTGCATGAGGACCACCGCGAGCACCCCCGCCGTCCGTTCCGCGGCCATCCGGTGCACCGGAAGCAAGGGGGACGAAACGGCGAGCAGGACGAGGCGGGCCCGTACCGCGCCGGCGCCGTGGCCCCCGCCCGGCACATCCACGAGCACCGTCCCCGCCGGCGGACCGGCCTCCCGGGCCGCGCGCCGGCCGCGCAGCCCGTCCCAGACCTGCAGCGGATCGGCGGCGGCAGGCCCGGACTCGCTGTCGGCCGCGTACAGCAGCTGTCCGTCCGGGGTCTCCAGGAAGACCGGATTGGCCGTGAAGTCCGCGAGGATCCGGAGCACTTGGGGGATTCCGCCGCCCTCGAGCAGCGCCTCCGTACACCGCCGGTGCACCTCCTCGGCCTGCTGCAGCAGTGCGTAGTGCCCATTGACGATCTCGGTGTGGACCTCCTCCGTCACCGAGACGAACGGCACCTCGCGGTGCAGCTGGATCAGGGGCAGCCCCGCGGACCTCGCCGCCTCGACGATGGTCGCGGGCAGCCGGGTGAAGCGGGGGCCCAGCTCCACCACCAGCGCCGCGATCCCGCGCTCGGCGAGCCGCCGTACGAAGGCGCGCTGTTCGGCGGGCCGGGTGCCCAGGCCGAGACCGGTGGTGAGCAGCAGCTCACCGCCCTTGAGCAGCGACGCGATGTTCGGCACCTCGCCCGCGTGCACCCAGCGGACCGTGCGGTTCAGCCGGTCGGCGCCCGCCACGACCTCCGGGAGCCCGCCGCGGAGCCCGGGCAGCTCGAGCGCCCGCTGCACGGTGATTCCGCCCTGTGTTTCCATGGCCGGGACGCTACCTGGGCAAAAGTTCGAAGGACAACTGTCAGCCCGGCTTGATGTTGTGGTTCCGGCTGAACACGTTGTCCGGGTCGTACCGGGCCTTGACGGCGGCGAGACGCCGGTAGTTGTCGGCGCCGTAGCCGGCCACCACCCGTGCCTCGCCCTCGTCACCGATGAAGTTGAGGTACACCTGGCCGATGGACCAGGGCGCGACATCCCTCCGCGCGTCATGGACCCACTGTCTGCCCCGCGTGTCGTCGGCGGGGCTGTCCCAGATCCCGAAGGGGTGGGAGACCCACTCGGCGCTCCGCCAGGGCACGGGATAGGCGGAGTCGCCGCGGGCCAGCGCACCGCCCATCGGGAAGAGGATGTGCTGCGAATTCGACGGCACGATCATGCTGTCGGCACGGGCGCAGAAAAGGTCCACGGCCTCCTGCGGCAAGGCCTGGAGATACTCCGCCGACCAGTAGTTCCGCAGGCCCGGCGGATCGTCGATCATGCACTGAAGTTCCGCGTACGGGAGCTCTGTGATGACTTCCGCCTCGTGTCCGAGGCGGAGCAGCGGCCCGGCCCCCTGGCGCAGTTCGGACTCCGGGCCCGCGTAGGTGATCAGCACCAGGCACACCGGCTTGTTCACCAGGTGCTCGGGCATGAAGTCCTCGGGCGGGCCGGTGAGATAGATGAATCCTCCGCCGACCTCGTCCGGCGCGGACTCCAGCACGTCCCGGTAGACGGGAAGCACCTTGGCCCCCTTGGCCGCCGGGAAGAAGAGGAAGGCGACGGACATCTCCGGCAGCGGGTGCAGCCTCAGCGTCATCGACGTGGCCACACCGAAGTTGCCGCCGCCGCCGTGGAGCGCCCAGAACAGCTCGGGGTTCTCGTCCTCGTCGACGTGCAGCTCGGTCCCGTCGGCCGTCACCAGATCGACGGCGACGAGGTTGTCGCAGGCCAGGCCGAACTTCCGCTCCAGCCACCCCGAGCCGCCGCCCAGCGTGAAGCCGCCCACCCCAGTGGTGGAGGCCCGGCCGCCGGTGACCGCCAGGGCGAACGGCTGGGTGGCCCGGTCCAGATGGCTCATGGTGGCTCCGCCGCCGACACGTGCCGTACGGGCGTCCGGGTCGACCGTGACCGCGTGCATCCTGCGCAGATCGACGACGAGACCGCCATCGGTGGTCGCGAGACCGGCGACGCTGTGGCCGCCGCCGCGGACGGCCAGCTCCAGCTCGTTCTCACGGCCGAAGCGCACCGCCGCGGCCACGTCCGCCGCCGTCTCGCACTGGGCGATCACCGCGGGCCGCCGGTCGATCATCGCGTTGAAGAGCTTGCGGGCCTCGTCGTATCCCGCATCGCCCGGGGTGATCACATCGCCGGTGAGGGTTTCGCGCAGTCCTTTCAGGGCCGCTTCTGCGACGGGCTGGGGCGCCATGACGGCCCCCTTCCGGGACGCGAACAGGACCGTTTCATCGTAGGTACGAGCGGTCCTGCCGCGCATATGCACGCAGGTTCAGCGGCCTGCCTCACCCGCCGTACGCGCCGGAGGCGGTGAGCCGGAGTGCCGTGTCGATCAGCGGAACATGGCTGAACGCCTGCGGGAAGTTGCCCACCTGGCGCTGCAGCCGCGGGTCCCACTCCTCGGCGAGCAGGCCCAGGTCGTTCCGCAGCGAAAGCAGCTTCTCGAAGAGCCGCCGGGCCTCGTCCACCCGCCCGATCATCGCCAGATCGTCCGCGAGCCAGAACGAGCACGCGAGGAAGGCCCCCTCGTCGCCCTCGAGACCGTCGACCCCGGCCTCGTCGCCGGCCGTCGGGTAGCGCAGGACGAAACCGTCCGGGGTGGACAGCTCCCGCTGGATCGCCTCGATCGTGCCGATGACGCGCTTGTCGTCCGGCGGCAGAAAGCCCATCTGCGGGATCAGCAGCAGCGAGGCGTCGAGCTCCTTCGAGCCGTACGACTGGGTGAAGGTGTTGCGCTCCTTGTCGTAGCCCTTCTCGCAGACATCGCGGTGGATGTCGTCGCGCAGCTCGCGCCAGCGCTCCAGCGGCCCGTCCGCGTCGCCCGACTCGATCAGCTTGATCGTGCGGTCGACGGCGACCCACGCCATGACCTTCGAGTGCACGAAGTGGCGGCGCGGCCCGCGGACCTCCCAGATGCCCTCGTCGGGCTGGTCCCAGTGGTCCTCCAGATAGCGGATCAGCTTGAGCTGGAGGACGGAGGCGTAGTCGTTGCGCGACAGACCGGTCATGTGCGCGAGGTGCAGGGCCTCGGTGACCTCGCCGTACACATCGAGCTGGAGCTGGTTGGCGGCGCCGTTGCCGACCCGGACCGGGGCGGAGTTCTCGTACCCGGGCAGCCAGTCCAGCTCCGCCTCGCCGAGCTCACGCTCGCCGGCGATGCCGTACATGATCTGCAGGTTCTCCGGGTCGCCCGCGACGGCGCGCAGCAGCCACTCGCGCCAGGCCCGGGCCTCTTCCCGGTAGCCGGTGCGCAGCAGCGAGGAGAGGGTGATCGCCGCGTCCCGCAGCCAGGTGTAGCGGTAGTCCCAGTTCCGTACGCCGCCGATCTCCTCCGGCAGCGAGGTCGTGGGCGCGGCGACGATCCCGCCGGTCGGGGCGTACGTGAGGGCCTTCAGCGTGATCAGCGAGCGGACCACCGACTCCCGGTAGGGGCCGTGGTACGTACAGTGCTCGACCCACTCGCGCCAGAAGTCGGCGGTGGCCTCCAGCGACCCCTCGGGGTCGGGCAGCGCCGGCGGCTGGTGGTGCGACGGCTGCCAGCTGATGGTGAAGGCGATCCGGTCGCCCGGGGAGACGGTGAAGTCGGAGTACGTGGTCAGGTCCTTGCCGTACGTCTCCGTCGGCGTGTCCAGCCACACCGAGTCGGGGCCTGCGACCGCGACCGTACGGCTGTCGACCTTGTGCACCCACGGCGTGATCCGCCCGTACGAGAAACGCATCCGCAGCGCGGAGCGCATCGGCACCCGCCCGCTGAGGCCCTCCACGATCCGGATCAGCTGCGGTGCCCCGTCACGGGGCGGCATGAAATCGGTCACTCTGACCGTGCCGCGCGGCGTGTCCCACTCCGATTCCAGGATCAGGGAGTCCCCCCGGTACCGGCGGCGGTCGGCCGTGGGCGGCTCTGCGCCCCCCGGATACGCGGGTCCGAGCCGCCAGAAACCGTGTTCTTCGGTGCCGAGCAGCCCGGCGAAGATCGCATGCGAGTCGAAGCGGGGCAGGCACAGCCAGTCGACTGTGCCGTCCCGGCAGACCAGGGCAGCGGTCTGCATGTCTCCGATGAGTGCGTAGTCCTCGATGCGCCCGGCCACGTGGATCTCCAGTCGAACGGCCACGTCCGCCCTGCGTGGCTCTTACTGCGGTCAAGGGTGTCAAACGGTCAATGGGTCGTTGACGAGCTCTTGCTCCGGTATGGGGGTCCCGCCCAGGCGAAGTTCTGGTGGAGGGCGGGGGTTGGTTGTGCCGGTCGCCTGCCTGGGTCGGCAGCGATATTCCGAATCAAGTGTCCGAGCAGGATACGACGCACCCCGGTGATCCGCGCGACGCTCCCGGCAATGCGGCGCCGCCGAACGGGTGAGCGGCGGGTGAGCTCGGAGAAGCCCGTGATGGCCATGATGCCCTGTGTGGCCGGAAGCAGTCTCCCTGCGGCGCTGATACCCTGGTAGCCCGTGGACCGGTGGTGCGCCCCCATTGCGATGGCGGCCCCCGAACCGCAGCGACGGCACCCCCGGAAATCTCCGGATCTCCTCAGCGGGACCGCCGGTACGCACGACGACCTCGCGACCACGGGAGCCCCCTCTTGGCCATGCCGCCCGCTGCTTTTCGAAACAGCACAGCCACGACGACCAAGCACATCTTCGTCACCGGGGGTGTCGCCTCCTCGCTCGGCAAGGGCCTGACCGCCTCGAGCCTGGGTGCGCTGCTCAAGGCGCGGGGCCTGCGGGTCACGATGCAGAAGCTCGACCCGTACCTGAACGTCGACCCGGGCACCATGAACCCGTTCCAGCACGGTGAGGTGTTCGTCACCAACGACGGCGCCGAGACCGACCTGGACATCGGCCACTACGAGCGCTTCCTCGACGTGGACCTGGACGGCTCCGCGAACGTCACCACCGGTCAGGTGTACTCCACGGTCATCGCCAAGGAGCGGCGCGGCGAGTACCTGGGCGACACCGTCCAGGTCATCCCGCACATCACCAACGAGATCAAGCACCGCATCCGGCGCATGGCCACCGACGACGTCGATGTCGTCATCACCGAGGTCGGCGGCACGGTCGGCGACATCGAGTCGTTGCCGTTCCTGGAGACCGTGCGCCAGGTCCGCCACGAGGTCGGCCGGGACAACGTCTTCGTCGTGCACATCTCGCTGCTGCCGTACATCGGCCCGTCCGGCGAGCTGAAGACCAAGCCGACCCAGCACTCGGTCGCCGCGCTGCGCAACATCGGTATCCAGCCGGACGCGATCGTGCTGCGTGCCGACCGTGACGTACCGACCGCGATCAAGCGCAAGATCTCGCTGATGTGCGACGTCGACGAGGCCGCGGTGGTCGCCGCGATCGACGCCAAGTCGATCTACGACATCCCGAAGGTGCTGCACACCGAGGGCCTGGACGCCTACGTCGTGCGCAAGCTGGACCTGCCGTTCCGCGACGTCGACTGGACGACGTGGGACGACCTGCTTGACCGTGTCCACAACCCCGACCACGAGGTCAATGTCGCGCTCGTCGGCAAGTACATCGACCTGCCCGACGCCTATCTGTCGGTGACCGAGGCGCTGCGCGCGGGCGGTTTCGCCAACCGTGCCCGCGTCAAGATCAAGTGGGTCACGTCGGACGACTGCAAGACCCCGGCCGACGCGAAGAAGCAGCTCGGCGACGTGGACGCGATCTGCATCCCCGGCGGCTTCGGGGACCGCGGTGTCAGCGGCAAGGTCGGCGCGATCCAGTTCGCCCGGGAGAACAAGATCCCGCTGCTGGGCCTCTGCCTGGGTCTGCAGTGCATCGTGATCGAGGCCGCGCGCAACCTGGCCGAGATCCCCGAGGCGAACTCGACGGAGTTCGACGCCGTCACCGCGCACCCCGTCATCTCGACGATGGAGGAGCAGCTGGCGTACGTGGAGGGCGCGGGCGACCTGGGCGGAACGATGCGGCTCGGCCTGTACCCGGCGAAGCTCGCCGAGGGCTCGATCGTCCGTGAGGTCTACGACGACCAGCCGTACGTCGAGGAGCGCCACCGCCACCGCTACGAGGTGAACAACGCCTACCGCGCGGAGCTGGAGAAGAAGGCGGGCATCGTCTTCTCGGGCACGTCCCCCGACAACAGGCTCGTCGAGTACGTCGAGTACCCGCGCGAGGTGCACCCGTACCTGGTCGCCACCCAGGCGCACCCGGAGCTCCGCTCCCGCCCGACCCGCCCGCACCCGCTGTTCGCGGGCCTGATCAAGGCGGCCGTCAAGCGGAAGACGGACGCGTAGGCGTCAGGCGATACGGTTGGCCGGGGTACGGGTCCTTCGGGCCCCGTACCCCGGCTTTCTGTTCGGCACGGTTCGTTTGTTGTTCGTTCGCTGGAGGACGCTTCATGGCCATCAAGGACACCCCCGAGGAATGGCGGGTCACTGCGACGGCGACCCCGTTCCGGGGCAACAAGACAAGCGTCAGGACCGACGACGTGGTCATGCCCGACGGCTCGGTCGCGCGCCGTGACTACCAGGTCCACCCCGGGTCGGTGGCGGTGCTCGCCCTCGACGAGTCCGGCCGCGTCCTCGTGCTCCGCCAGTACCGGCACCCCGTGCGGCAGAAGCTGTGGGAGATCCCGGCCGGCCTGCTCGACGTGCCGGGTGAGAACCCCCTGACCGCGGCTCAGCGCGAGCTGTACGAAGAGGCCCACGTCAAGGCCGTCGACTGGCGGGTTCTCGCCGACGTCTACACCACGCCGGGCGGCTGTGACGAGGCCGTACGGATCTTCCTGGCCCGCGATCTGTCCGAGGCGGAGGGCGAACGCTTCCACGTCTCCGAGGAGGAGGCGGACATGGAGCTGGCCCGGGTGCCGCTGGAGGACCTGGTCCGGGGCGTGCTCGACGGGGAGCTGCACAACAACTGCCTGGTGGTGGGCGTGCTCTCGCTCACCGCGGCGCTCGCCGGCGACGGTGTGGAGGCGCTGCGTCCCGCCGAGGCGGAGTGGCCGGCGCGGCCGTTCGAGGCGTAGCCCTCCGGGGGTGTGCGGGGCGCCTCCGGCGGGGGTGCGGATTGCGTGCGGCGCGGCTCCGGCGGGGTGCGGTGGCGGTGTGCCCGGTGCCGCGGTCGCGGCCGGTGTGTCCGTCCTCAAGCGCCGGACGGGCTTGGTGTGGCTGCTGCCTGCCGGTGGGTGGTGGGGCGTCTCCCGACTGCGGGCTGTGGGGGGCTGCTTTGGCCCGGGTCCGGGCGGTCCGACGATCGGCTGATCCGATCGGGGGATCTGATCGCCACGCGCCGTCGCGGTCTGCCCGGTTCGGCGAGATGCCTGAATTACGCTCGGAGCGCCCGCGGGGAGACCCCCGGTGGGCTCGGCTCGTGGCGGACGGGGAGCGTGGCCCGTGACGGATCAGGCGGTGGACCGAAACGGCCCCGAGGGGGCGGGTGCACCGTCGTCCCCGGACCGCCCGATGCCGGCCGGACCGAGTGGGCCGGTGGCCGCGGACCCCGCCGGGCGTGGCACCGTAAGCGGTGTGGGTGGGCAATTCATCGGGCGGCAGCGGGAATTGAAGGCGCTGCGGTCCGACATCGAGCGGGCCGGTCTTGACACGATCTCCGGGCGCAAAGCGCCGCGGGCCAGGGTGCTGCTCGTCGCCGGGCGGCCCGGCTCCGGGCGGACCGCGCTCGCCCGGGAGCTGGCGCGCCGGCTCGCGGACGCGTACCCGGACGGGGTGCTCCGGGCGAGCCTCACCGAACCGGGCGGCGAGCCCGTGCCCACCGACCGCACCGCACGCCGGCTCCTCGACGCCCTCGGGATCGGCGCACCGCCCGGCGCGGCGGAGGACCTGCTCAGCGAGATGGTCCGCGAAGCGCTCGCCGTGCGCCGCTGTCTGCTGCTTCTCGACGACGCGAACGACGCCGAGCAGGTCGACCCGCTGCTGCCGGACAACCCCGAATGCCTCGTCGTCGCCGTCGCTCAGGGACCGCTCACCGGAATTCCCGACGTACGGCCGTGCACGATCGGCGGGATGGACCCCAAGTCCGCGATCGAGCTGCTGAGCCGGTTCACCGGCTCGGTGCGGATCACCGTCGACCCGCAGGCCGCCGAACTGCTCGTTGAGCAGTGCGGCGGACAGCCCGCCGCGATGGCGCTGGCCGGTGGCTGGCTCGCGGCACGCCCCAAGGCCTCGGTCGCCGACGCCGCCAAGCGGCTGCGGGCGCTGCCCGACGACCCCGAGGAGCCGGCCGGTGCCAGGCCGCTGTCGCGTGCGTTCCGGCTGGTGTACGAATCCCTGCCGGCGCCCGCCGCCCGGGCACTGCGGCTGCTCGCGCTCGCGCCCGCCGGGCTCGCCGACGCGCACACCGCGTCCGCGCTGGCCGGCTGCTCGGTCTCGGCGGCCCAGTCGACGCTGGAGGACTTCGCCGCCCTCGGGCTGTTGCGGACGGGCGCCGAACGTGATCAGTACCAGGTGCCCGGCTGCCTCGCGCCGCTGCTGCACGGGCTGATGGCCGACGAGGACCGGCCGGCCGAGGTGCAGCTCGCCCGGGCGCGGATGCTGGAGCGGACCGTACGGCTGCTGCATTCCTGCCGCGCCATCACCGAACCGGACGGCTCCACGGCCCGCCGGAAGCTCGCCGGGCTGCCGCGCGCCCTGCGTTTCGAGAGCGCGGCCGCCGCCGAGGGCTGGCTGCGGGCCCGGCAGCCGGCCCTGCTGGCGGCGGCGCGGGCCGCGGTGGCGGACGGCGAGCTCGACACCCTGGCCCGCCGGCTGATCGCAGCGCTCGCCCGGGCCCTGGCCGCGCATCGCGGCACCGAGGCCGCCGCGCCCGAGCTGTACGGGCTGCATCAGCTGGTCCTCGACGTCGCCGAGCGCCGCGAGCTCCACCGGGAGCGGGCGGCCGCGCTGCTGAACCTCGCCGACCTGGATGTGCAGACCGGCCGCACAGAAGACGCTTTGGTGCGATACCGGGCGGCGCTGGACGCCGGACGCCTGGCGAATGATCCGTACGCGACCGGCCGCGCAATGGAATCCGTAGGGGGTGCGTACCAGGAGATGGAGGACTGGCAGCGCGCCGCCGACTGGTACGGACGCGCCCTCTCCCAGCGGCTCGCCCGCGGGGAGCGCGCCGACGAGGCACGGCTGTACGGCCGGCTCGGTGCCGTACACACCTATGCGGGCCGCTACGGCGAGGCACTGCGCAGCTGGCGGGCGGCCGCGGCCGGATATCGACGCCTCGGCGATCTGCCCGGCCATGCACGGGCGTTGAGCGAGGCGGCCCGGGTACAGGAGTACGCCGGCCGGCCGCAGGAGTCGTTGCGCACCTGCGAGGAGGCGGTCGCCTGGGCGCGGCAGGCCGGGGACCTGCGGTTGCAGGCCGCGCTCCAGCTCAGACTGGCCGACACGCTGGAGCGGCTCGGTGACCCTGCCGCCGCCCGGCTACACCGTGCCGCGGCCGAGCAACTGCTTGGAACCGATACTTCCGGCCTGCGAAATCCGTAGTGCTTCAGTCAAAGAATTTTGCTTTGCAAGGCTAGACAGCGAGAAGTCCTTCATTAGACTGGCTCTGCCGGGTGTCGCCCCGGTCTCTCCCGTTGCGCCCGGCGTATCCGGGTAACTATGGAAGTGCACCAGAAATCCCCCTGAGTCAAGGACCGTGATCGACGTGAAGGTCGGCATCCCCCGCGAGGTCAAGAACAACGAGTTCCGGGTGGCGATCACCCCCGCCGGAGTGCACGAGCTCGTGCGCAACGGCCACCAGGTCTTCATCGAGGCCAACGCCGGTGTCGGCTCCTCGATCACGGACGAGGAGTTCGTCTCCGCCGGTGCGCAGATCCTGCCCACCGCCGACGAGGTCTGGGCCACTGCCGACCTGCTGCTGAAGGTCAAGGAGCCCATCGCCGAGGAGTACCACCGCCTCCGCAAGGACCAGACCCTCTTCACGTACCTGCACCTCGCCGCCTCCCGCGAGTGCACGGACGCCCTGCTCGAGTCCGGCACCACCGCGATCGCCTACGAGACGGTGGAGCTCCCGAACCGCGCCCTGCCGCTGCTCGCCCCGATGTCCGAGGTCGCGGGCCGGCTGGCCCCGCAGGTCGGCGCGTACCACCTGATGCGCTCGGTCGGCGGCCGTGGCGTGCTGCCGGGCGGTGTCCCGGGCACCCACGCCGGCGAGGCCGTCGTCATCGGCGGTGGCGTCTCCGGCTGGAACGCCACCCAGATCGCCGTCGGCCTGGGCTTCCACGTGACCCTGCTCGACCGCGACATCAACAAGCTGCGCGAGGCCGACAAGATCTTCGGTACCAAGGTCAAGACCGTCGTCTCCAACGCCTACGAGCTGGAGAAGGCCGTCGTCGAGGCCGACCTCGTCATCGGTGCCGTCCTCATCCCGGGCGCCAAGGCCCCGAAGCTGGTCACCAACGAGCTCGTCGCCAAGATGAAGCCCGGAAGTGTCCTTGTCGACATCGCCATCGACCAGGGCGGCTGCTTCGAGGACTCGCACCCGACCACCCACGCCGAGCCGACCTTCCAGGTCCACAACTCGGTCTTCTACTGCGTCGCCAACATGCCGGGCGCGGTGCCCAACACCTCCACCTACGCGCTGACCAACGCCACGCTGCCGTACATCGTGTCGCTGGCCAACAACGGCTGGGTCGAGGCGCTGCGCCGTGACCCCGCGCTGGCCAAGGGCCTCAACACCCATGACGGCCACGTCGTTTACAAGGAGGTCGCCGAGGCGCACGGCCTCGAGTCGGTCGAACTGAGCACGCTGCTCGGCTGACACCGCGACCGACGAGCGACCGGCCTGTCAACAGGGGTCGTCAACATCACGCAACCGGCCGGACCTTGTCGAGCAAGGTCCGGCCGGATGTGTGTCCGGACACTTCGGGCTCTCGCTCAACTCGCCTCGAACGTAACCCTTTAACCGTTTCGCGCACCCGTGAAACCCGACGGCCATACCTTGCCAAGTGGCCTGTGCACCCTTGACAGCGGGGTGTTCGGTTCCCGACACATCGGGCCGGGTCCGGCGGATTGTGTTGCTGCGGACCGGTGACACGCCATAGAGTCGCCAACCGTCGGCATGGTGCCACGCTGACCTATCGATAAATTTTCCTGGTCACGTCCAAGGAGGTAAGACGACTTGTGAATGAGTCGACATTTTCTCCCGGGGGTGGTCATGCAGGGATCCCTGCGCAGGACCAGGGTCCTGCGTCCGGGCTCGAAGCTGTCGGCTCCGTCGCTGTCCGAACCTTCGCGACCCACCAGCACATGACGACGACAGCCCACACGATGAAGATGATGGACGGCCAACACGTGAACGCCATGGCCGGCAACGAGAGTGGCCGAGAGTCCACCCACTTCGCCGACTACGACGAAGTGCCCGAGGGGCACTTCTACGATCCAGACGCCGAATACGAGCCGGACCCGGAGTACGCGGCCACGCTCGCGCCCGACGCGGCCCGCCAGCGCCGCGAGCGGATCGGCCCCACCGGGCGGCCGCTGCCGTACTTCCCGATCCCGGGCCCGCTGACCGACCACGGCCCCGCGAAGATCATCGCGATGTGCAACCAGAAGGGCGGCGTCGGCAAGACGACGTCGACCATCAACCTGGGTGCCGCGCTCGCGGAGTACGGACGCCGGGTCCTGCTCGTCGACTTCGACCCGCAGGGAGCCCTGTCGGTCGGCCTCGGCGTGAACCCGATGGAGCTCGACCTCACCGTCTACAACCTGCTCATGGAGCGGGGCATGTCCGCGGACGAGGTCCTGCTGAAGACCGCCGTGCCCAACATGGACCTGCTGCCGAGCAACATCGACCTCTCGGCGGCGGAAGTGCAGTTGGTGAGCGAGGTCGCGCGCGAGTCCACGCTGCAGCGTGCGCTGAAGCCGCTGATGCAGGACTACGACTACATCGTGATCGACTGTCAGCCGTCGCTCGGTCTGCTGACCGTGAACGCCCTGACGGCCGCCCACAAGGTGATCGTGCCGCTGGAGTGCGAGTTCTTCGCGCTGCGCGGGGTCGCGCTGCTGACCGAGACGATCGAGAAGGTCCAGGAGCGGCTCAACCCCGACCTGGAGCTCGACGGCATCCTCGCCACGATGTACGACTCGCGCACGGTGCACAGCCGTGAGGTCCTGGCCCGCGTGGTCGAGGCCTTCGACGACCACGTCTACCACACGGTCATCGGGCGCACTGTGCGCTTCCCGGAGACCACGGTCGCCGGTGAGCCCATCACGACGTACGCGTCCAACTCCGTCGGTGCCGCCGCCTATCGCCAGCTCGCCAGGGAGGTGCTCGCCCGGTGTCACGCCGAGTGAGTCTGCCGGGGGCCGACGAGCTGTTCCGTACGACCGGCGGCACGGCGCTGCAGTCGTCGTCCCCGAGGCGGGGCGCGGCCGGCGCGAACGGCGAGGCGCGGGTGCCGGCGCCGGCGGGCGAGAGCGACCCGGCGGCGGACGCGCAGCCGGCCGCTTCCGCGCCGGCGTCCCCGGCGTCGGAGGAGCACTCGGCGGCGGAGGCGGAGGCCGCCGAGCCCCGGAGCCGTACGGCCGCGGACGGCGACCCGGCCGGGTCTCCCGCCAATGCCGCCGCGACGGGCCGTCCCGCCGCTGCTGCGGCTCCGGCTCAGCGCCGGCGGAGCCGTACGGCCAACCGTCGGCCCAGCGGCCGTGAGCGGCACGACGAGAAGATCACGGTCTATGTCTCGGCCGAGGAACTGATGGACCTCGAGCACGCACGTCTGGTGCTCCGCGGCGAGCACGGCCTCGCCGTCGACCGCGGGCGCATCGTCCGCGAAGCGGTGGCGGTCGTGCTCGCGGACCTGGAGTCCCGGGGCGACGCGAGCATCCTGGTGCGGCGCCTGCGCGGTCGCTGACGGGGTAGCCTGCGCGCGACGTTCCTTCCGCTCCCTGGACCACGATGCCCCCGACCGACGACGCCTCCACCCCAGCGCCGCGCGCCTCCCGGCGTGCGCTGGGCCGCGGCCCGGGTGCGTCCGGGTCCCCTCCCGGGGGCCGTTCCGTGGGATTCCCCCCGGAGCCCCGTGAGCCGTCGGCTTCGGCCGAGCCGCCGGCGGCCCCCTCGGCCCCCTCGGCCCCCCCGGCCCCCGCCGACCTGCCGGCCGAGGCGGCACACAGTCCGGTGGTCCCCGTGGCGGCGGATCTCGTGGAGCCTGTGGCGGCGGACCTCGTGGTCCCCGTGGCGGCGGACATCGTGGAGCCCGTGCCGGCGGACCTCGTGGAGCCCGGGGGTGAGGCACACGACTCCCACCCGGCGGCCGACGCGGCCCCTGGTGCGGCTGATCCTGTGGTGGAGCCCGCGGGGAGCGAGGGCGAGGAGCCCGGGCCCGTGGTCGCCGCGGAATCCGGGACCGAGCCCCCCGGAACCCACCTCGGCGAGCGCGCACCCGCGGGCGAAGACGACCCCGGACCCGCCGGCGACGGGCGGTTCAAGGTACGGCTGGCGAACTTCGAAGGGCCCTTCGACCTGCTCCTCCAGCTGATCTCCAAGCACAAGCTGGATGTGACCGAGGTCGCGCTCTCCAAGGTCACCGACGAGTTCATGGCGTACATCCGGGCCATGGGACCCGACTGGGATCTCGATCAGACGACCGAGTTCCTCGTCGTCGCGGCGACTCTGCTCGACCTGAAGGCCGCCCGCCTGCTGCCCGCCGCCGAGGTGGAGGACGAGGCCGACCTCGCGTTGCTCGAAGCCCGGGACCTGCTGTTCGCGCGGCTGCTGCAGTACCGCGCGTACAAGCAGATCGCCGAGATCTTCCAGCACCGGCTGGAGGAGGAGGCCCGGCGCTACCCCCGTACCGTGGGGCTCGAGGATCACCACGCCGAGCTCCTCCCCGAGGTCGTCATCAGCATCGGCGCCGAGGGCTTCGCCAAGCTCGCCGTCAAGGCCATGCAGCCCAGGCCGAAGCCCCAGGTGTACGTGGACCACATCCACGCGCCCCTCGTGAGCGTGCGCGAGCAGGCCGAGGTGGTCGTGGGCATGCTGCGCGAACGCGGCAAGGTCAGCTTCCGCGAACTGACCGAGGGCGTCGGTGACACGCTCACCGTCGTCGCCCGCTTCCTCGCCCTGCTGGAGCTCTACCGCGAGAAGGCCGTCACCCTGGACCAGGAGGACGCCCTCGGCGAGCTCATCGTCACCTGGGCCGGTGGCGATGCGACGGCGACCGTCACCGATGAATTCGACCGAGCCCCCGAGCCCCTTGAGAAAGCAGAGGAAAAGGCATGAGCGATCTCAAGCCCGCGCTCGAAGCCGTCCTCATGGTCGTCGACGAGCCGGCCACCGAGGAGCACCTCGCCAAGGTGCTGGAGCGGCCCCGCAGGGAGGTCTCGGACGCGCTGCGCGAGCTCGCCGACGAGTACACCGTCCAGGGGCGCGGCTTCGAGCTCCGGCTGGTCGCCGGCGGCTGGCGCTACTACACCCGCCCCGAGCACGCCGAGGCCGTCGAACGCTTCGTCCTCGACGGCCAGCAGGCCAGGCTCACCCAGGCGGCGCTGGAGACCCTCGCCGTGGTCGCCTACCGCCAGCCGGTCAGCCGGTCCCGGGTCTCCGCCGTGCGCGGCGTGAACTGCGACGGCGTCATGCGCACCCTGCTCCAGCGCGGTCTCGTCGAGGAGGCGGGCGCGGAACCCGAAACAGGTGCGATCCTGTACAGGACGACGAACTACTTTCTGGAGCGGATGGGCCTGCGCGGCCTGGACGAGCTCCCGGAGCTCGCGCCCTTTCTCCCCGAGGCGGAGGCGATCGAGGCCGAGACGCAGGAAGGCGTACCGTCGTTCGATCCGGACGCTCCGGACACAGACGCAGACGACACGACGACGACGGAACTTTGATGCGAAGCAGCGGCAGGAACAGCAGCGGACGCGGTAACTACCGGGGGCCGGATGGGGGCACCGCCCGGCCGAAGGCTGGGGGAGAGCGCGACGACAAGCAGAAGCGCGCGGGCAAGCCGCGTCCCGAGGAGCGCCGCTACGACGTCGGAGGATCGGCGTCCGATGGTCCGAAGAAGGGCCGTGGCGCAGCCGCCCGCGGTGGCGCCAAGGGTGGCCCGAAGCAGTCCCCGCAGCGCGGCGGCGGCCGCACCGCCCCTGCCCGTTCCCGTGAGTACGACGCCCGCGCCGAGGAGCGCAACCGCGAGCGTTACGCGAACAAGCCGCAGATCAAGACGCCCAAGACCTTCCCGGGAGCGGAGCAGGAGGGCGAGCGTCTGCAGAAGGTGCTCGCCCGCGCCGGCATGGGTTCGCGCCGCGCCTGCGAGGAGCTGATCGACGCCGGCCGCGTCGAGGTCAACGGCAAGATCGTCATCGAGCAGGGCGTCCGCGTCGACCCGGAGCACGACGAGATCAAGGTCGACGGCCTGACCGTCGCCACCCAGTCGTACCTGTTCTTCGCGCTGAACAAGCCGGCCGGTGTGGTCTCCACCATGGAGGACCCCGACGGCCGCCAGTGCCTCGGTGACTACGTCACCAACCGCGAGACCCGGCTCTTCCACGTCGGCCGCCTCGACACCGAGACCGAGGGCATCATCCTGCTCACCAACCACGGCGAGCTGGCCCACCGTCTCACCCACCCCAAGTACGGCGTCCAGAAGACCTACCTCGCCGCCATCCAGGGTCCGCTCCCGCGCGAGGTGGGCAGGCGCCTCAAGGAAGGCATCCAGCTGGAGGACGGCTACGCCCGCGCGGACCACTTCCGCGTCGTCGAGCAGACCGGCAAGAACTACCTGGTCGAGGTCACCCTCCACGAGGGCCGCAAGCACATCGTGCGCCGCATGCTCGCCGAGGCGGGCTTCCCGGTCGACAAGCTCGTCCGGACGTCGTTCGGGCCGATCTCGCTCGGCGACCAGAAGTCCGGCTGGCTGCGCCGCCTGACCAACACCGAGGTCGGCATGCTGATGAAGGAAGTCGGTCTCTAGTGCCCCTCCCGGCAAGCTTTGCCCTGTCGCGTCGTCCGGCACGCACCCTCGCTGCGTTGGCCAAAAGCCCTGGTAGCTCCGCTACAAGGACTTCCGGCCGCCTTGCGATGGCACGCACCGGACGACGCTCCTTGACGGGCAAACATTGCCGGTCGCGGCACTAGACACCCCTTCCCAGGAGAGCCCGCGGCCGTCCGACGGCCGCGGGTTTTTTGTGCTTGTGGCCGGCCCCTCCCCGCTTTATAGTCAGAGTGACTCTAAAAGATAGGGGGCGGAGTGAGCCTCGCGGACGTACTCGAACCACTGCAGCGGCCTCTGTTCACGCTGCTCGGCACCCCGGTCAGCTGGACCGAAGTCCTCGGCTTCGGCAGCGGAGCGCTCTGCGTCTGGCTCGTCGCCCGCCAGCACCTCGCCAACTGGCCCATCGGCATCGCCAACAACGTCCTCTTCATCCTGCTGTTCACCCAGGCCGGCCTGTACGCCGACGCGGGGCTGCAGGTCGTCTTCATCACCCTCGCCGGGTACGGCTGGTGGACCTGGACCCACGGGGGTGGACCAGGCTCGGACGCCCTCCCGGTGCGCCGCACCACGCGCACCGAGTGGACGTGGCTGCTCGCGGCGGGGGTGGTGGGGACCCTCGGACTGACGATGCTCCTGGACCGCGCCACCGACTCCACCGTCCCCTTCTGGGACGCGCTGACCACCGCGCTCTCCCTGATGGCGACGTACGGACAGTGCCGCAAGCGGCTGGAGTCGTGGTGGCTCTGGATCGCCGCGGACCTCGTGTACGTACCGCTGTACGCGTACAAGCAGCTCTATCTCACCTCGCTGCTGTACATCGGGTTCATGACCCTCTGCGCGCTCGGACTGCGCAACTGGTCGCGCGACCTGTCCGTACAGGAACGACAGTTGGCGGAGGCGACGGCATGAAGCGGTACCGGCACGGGCTCGTCCTCGGCAAGTTCTACCCGCCGCACGCCGGCCACCACCATCTCGTACGGACCGCACGCGACCGCTGCGAGCGGCTGACCGTCCTCGTCTGCGCCGCGTCCGTGGAGTCCATCCCGCTCGACGAACGCATGGCGTGGATAAGCGAGGTGCACCCGGACGTCCGCGTCGTGGGCGCCATCGACGACATCCCCGTCGATCTGACCGACCCGGCCGTCTGGGACGCGCACATGGCCGTGTTCCGCGCGGCCGTCCCCCGGCGCGTGGACGCCGTCTTCACCTCCGAGGCGTACGGCGACGAGCTCGCCCGGAGGTTCCGCGCCGACTCCGTGTGCGTCGACCCGGGCCGCACGGTCTTCCCGGTCTCCGGTACGGCCGTACGCAAGGACCCCGTCGGCTGCTGGGACTTCCTGGAACCGCCCGTACGCGCGGCCCTCGCCCGCCGCGTCGTCGTCCTCGGCGCCGAGTCGACCGGCACCACCACCCTGGCCACGGCGCTCGCGGGGCACTACCGCGCACGCGGCGGGGTGTGGGCGCGCACCGGCTGCGTCGCCGAGTACGGCAGGGAGTTCAGCGAGCGGAAACTCGCCGGACTGCGCGCCGAACGGCCCGGAGCGACCTGGTCCGACGTCCGCTTCACCGCCGGTGAATTCCCGCTCATCGCCCGGCGGCAGACCGAACGGGAGAACGCCGCGGCCCGCACCGGCTCACCCGTGCTCATCTGCGACACCGACGCCTTCGCGACCACCGTCTGGCACGAGCGGTACATGGGCGGGCCGAACGACGAGGTCGCCGAGATCGCGGCGCGCGGCCGCGGCGACCTGTGGCTGCTCACCGACCACCGGGGGGTGCCGTTCGAGGATGACGGGCTGCGCGACGGTGAGCAGCTGCGGCCCTGGATGACCGCCCGGTTCGCCGACCGGCTCGCCCGCACCGGACGGAAGTTCGTCACGGTGACCGGCCCGCACGAAGAACGGCTGGCCACCGCCGTGGCCGCGGTCGACGCACTGCTCGCCGAAGGGTGGCACCTCGCCGATCCCCTCCCGGAGCGACGATGAGCGCCCCGCGGGTGCCCGAGGGGTACGACCCGTACGCCTTCGAGCCGTTCGCCGTCACCGTCGACCTCGCCGTGTTCACCGTCCGCGAGGGGCAGCTCCACGTCCTCCTCGTCGAACGCGGACAGGAGCCGTACAAGGGCGCCTGGGCGCTGCCCGGCGGGTTCATCCTGCCCCGGGAGTCCGCGGGCCAGGCCGCCCGCCGTGAACTCGCCGAGGAGACCGGCCTGTCGGCGAGCACCGCCGCCGCGCTGCACCTCGAACAGCTGCGCACCTACAGCGATCCCGACCGCGACCCCCGGATGCGGGTCGTGTCCGTCGCGTACACGGCACTCGTACCCGACCTGCCCGAGCCGCACGGCGGCGGTGACGCCGCGCACGCCCAGTGGATGCCCTACGGCAGCCACGGCAGTCCCCCGGCCTCCGGCCGGGGGGAGCCCCATCTCGCTCCGCTCGCCTTCGACCACGACCGCATCCTCGCCGACGCCCACGACCGCATCGGCGCCAAGCTCGAGTACACGTGTCTCGCCACCGCCTTCTGCCCGGCCGAGTTCACCCTCGGCGAGCTGCGGCAGGTGTACGAGACCGTCTGGGGCGTCGAGCTCGACCGCCCCAACTTCCGGCGCAAAGTCCTCACCACACCAGGCTTCGTCGAGGCCGTGGCGGGGGGAGCGCGCCTGACCGGCGGCCGCGGGAAACCGGCCGCGCTCTACCGGGCGGGGCCGGCGAACGCCCTGCACCCTCCACTTCTGCGACCGGAAGGACGGCACACGACATGACCGCGACGAGGACCGTCACCAAGCAGGCCGCCACCGGCACCCTGACCGGACTGGCGCTGGGTGACGCGCTCGGCTTCCCCACCGAGTTCAACGATGTGCCGTCGATCCTCGCCAAGTGCGGGCCATGGCGGGAGATGGCGCTGCCGCAGCCGGCGATCGTCACCGACGACACCCAGATGACCCTGGCCCTCGCGCGCGGCATACGCACCGCGATGGACCGGGGGCTGCTCGCCCCGCTGCGGCTGACCCGGCCGGTGCGGGAGGAGTTCGTGAACTGGTACCACTCCCCGGAGAACAACCGGGCCCCCGGCAACACCTGCCTGGTCGCCTGCCACAAGCTCGACAGCGACATGCCCTGGCAGGAGGCCAGCCAGATGGGCTCCAAGGGCTGCGGCGCCAATATGCGCGTCGCGCCGGTCGGACTCGTACCCGGGCTGAGCGAGGGACAGCGCGCCGGCGCGGCCCAGCTCCAGGCCGCGCTCACCCACGGCCACCCCACGGCGCTGGCCGCGTCCGACCTCACGGCCCGTGCGGTGTTCCTGCTCGCCCAGGGCACGGAGCCACTCGGTCTCGTCGGCCGGCTGCGCTCGTACGCGTACGAGAATCGCTCCCGCTACCACCACGGCTGGCTCGGTGACCTGTGGACGTACGCGCACGACGCGACGCCCGAGGAGTTCATCGAGCGCGGCTGGGACGAGTGCCTGCACGTCCTGGAGCGCCTCACGTCCGCGCTGCGCGAGCCCAACCCGGAGATCGACCCGTGCCTCACGACGGGCGACGGCTGGATCGCGGAGGAGGCACTCGCCACGGCGCTGCAGTGTTTCCTGCTCTTCCCCGAGGAGCCCCTCCTGGCACTCCGGCGCGCCGCCTGCACCCGGGGCGACTCCGACTCGATCGCCTGCCTGACGGGCGCGTTCGCGGGGGCGCACCTGGGCGCGCGCGCCTGGCCCAAGGAGTGGGCGGAGCGGATCGAGTACCGGAGCGAACTGCTGACGCTGGGGGCTCTCTGGGACGCCTGATCCACGGCAGGGATGCCTGATCCACGACACTGTCCCTGCTCCCCGCCGACCTCGCGCCCGTCGTCGAGGAGCAGCCCGGCCCTCCCCCTGCGCCCTGAGGTGGAGGCGCCGCACGACGTCCTGGACGAGGCCCCGGCCGGGGCGTCGCTACCCCGTGCTCCCGCGGCCGCGTACGACGCGCTCCGCGACTTCGTCGTGCGGACCAGGCTGATGCTGCTGCAGCGCCGAGGCACGCCGTACGCGTACGAGGAAGTCCTCGACCCTCGCCCGGTCGGGCCCGGCCGGCAGCGGGGTCGCGGCGGCCGCTTCGTCGCCCTCGGCGCCGAGGCGGTCCAGCCAGGACTCGACCTGCGGCCACGGCACCTCGCCGCGCTTGACCGCGAGCAGCCGGTCGCGGTCCTCGCCGACCTCGATCTCCAGCCGGCCCGTACGGAGCAGATCGCGGCAGCTCGCCAGGAGCCGGAGCAGATGCATCGCGTGCTTCCAGCGCGGCGCGCCGTGCTGCCGTATGTCCGCGTCGAGCTTCCTGCGCTGCCCCACGGCGTACCGGACGAAGGTCACATGCGCCTGCCGCGACAGGAACGCGTCGCGCAGCGCGAGCAGTTCGCGGCCGGTGTCGTCGATGTGCTCGACGAGCGGGGAGTGCAGACACTCCAGGACGTTCGGATTGGCGCGCAGCGCCAGCTCGCAGAAGCGCTCCAGCTCCCAGGAGAACTGCTCGTCGGCGGGGCCCTCGACATGCGTCGGGGGCTTCTCGAAGCGCCAGTACAGCGGCGTCGGCGCGAGGAAGACGCCACGCCGGTCGGTGTCACTCCCGTCCGTCGCGAGACCGAAGGCCCGGGAGCCCATCACACAGGAGTAGATGGTGTGGTCGCGGACGAGCGCCTCGGGAGTCGGAGTCATGCGCGACAGGCTACGTGAGCCGGATCTCCTCCCCGGAGACGGTGATCCGCTTCGCCTCCAGCGGCCGTTTCGCGGGCCCCTGTGCGACCGAGCCGTCCTCGATACGGAACTTGCTGCCGTGGCAGGGGCAGTCGATGGTGCCGTTCTCGACCTTGTTGACCGTGCAGCCCTGGTGGGTGCAGATCGCCGTGAAGGCCTTGAAGTCGCCCTGGGCGGGCTGGGTCACGACGACCTTCTGGGCCGTGAAGACCTTCCCACCGCCCTCCGGCACTTCGGAGGTGGTGCCCAGCGCCTCGCCCGCGGGCGGCTGCGCGCCGGCGCTCTCCTCCTGGGCGGGGGGCGGGGATTGCGTCGGTGAGGCCGGCGCCGGGGCGGACGTCTGACCGCCGCCGCTCTCTTCGCCGTATTTGCTGCAGCCTGTTGCCACCAGTACGGCGGCACCGGTCACCAGAACCGTACGGCGGGTGGTGCCCTCATTACTCCCGCGGTCACTCCCGCGGTCACTCGTGTCGTCACTCATGTCGTCACTCCGAACGTGCTGAAGAACCAGAGCGCCGAGGTCGCCCAGGCCAGCATGAGCGTGGCGAAGACCAGCCCGCCGACGACCGGCAGCAGCCACCCCGGCAGTCGCTCCATGCGCAACAGCAACATCTTGGCGCTGAACACCCCGAAGAAGAAGCAGCCGAGGAACGAGTGCCACATCGCCCGCGAGCTGTACGTCTGATAGCCCAGCGCGTACAGGCAGTGCACGGCGACCGGCACGGCCAGCAGGAACGCCACCCGGCCCGACCAGCGGTGCAGTGCGGGCGTCCAGGACGCGGCCTGTATGCCCGGCAGCCGCCCGTACATCGTGAGCGCGCTGACGACCTGCACGAACCCGAGGGCGAGCGCCGCCGTGGCCAGCCACGCCTTCACCGCACTCGGGCTGCTGAAACCGGCCAGATTGAATGCGGTGCCGGC
Source organism: Streptomyces sp. NPDC043870 (assembly GCF_056435785.1). Classification (NCBI taxonomy): domain Bacteria; kingdom Bacillati; phylum Actinomycetota; class Actinomycetes; order Kitasatosporales; family Streptomycetaceae; genus Streptomyces; species Streptomyces sp. NPDC043870. The sequence goes on along the minus strand of NZ_JBWKDT010000001.1, from coordinate 468,703 downwards.
CGGGTCGTGCAGCTTCCCGTAAGCACCCAGGCCGACCGCGACGACCGCGGCGACCAGGGCCGGGACGAGGAAGCGCGCCGCTCCCGGGCCGGCCCGGCCGGGCGGGGCCCCCGGCGGTGGCGGCGGTGGCGGCGGCGGGTAGTCGCGGCTCTGCGCATTCGGGTCCACGCTCATGACGCACCTCGGGGAGGCTCAGGGTTCGACGGGGCGGGCGGTCAGCTGGGTCCCGTCCACGGTGACGGCACCGGTGGCCGGGTCGATCGGGGGAGCGGCGGCGGGCTTGCCGTCGCGAGTGACGATGCCGACCTGGCGGCCGTCCGGGAGGACGATCCAGCCACCCTTGATCTTGCTGCCGCCGGCCTGGGCGCTGGCCCGGTACAGCCCGGACGGCTTGCCCACCTTGGGGGCGGTGAACTGCCAGTTGCGGTCGCCGATCTCCACCGTTCCGGTGGCCTCGGCCCCGTTCACGGTGCCGTCCAGCTCCGCGCCGGTGTCGCTGGTCAGCCGCATGCTGCCGTTGCTCTCGACATCACCGCGCATCCAGGCCTCCTGGGTGCGGCCGTCGCAGAAGTACGCGACGGCCTTGGTGCCACGGAGCGTGATGGCGACGGACGCGGTGTCGTCGGCCGTACGGCCCGCGTACCTGGCCTGCGTCTGCGCAGTCGGGGCCGGGGACGGCGGCGGGGTCCGCGTCGGGGACGGCGGCGGGGGCGGAGACACGGGCTTGCTGGGGCCGGGGCTCCGGCTTGCGGCCGGACGCTCGTACGACGAGGTCGCGGGCTCCCCGGTCGTCGCGTTGAGCGACAGCATGAACAGGCCGAGCAACAGCCCGGCGGCCAGCGTGAACAGCGGTCCTGAGCGCTTCATGGACGCCTCTCGCAGGGGCGGGCGGGCAGGGGGAACTCCCATGCAACCGGACGTGACGCCACGTGTCCAACGGATGCACAGTCGGTGATAGCCCGAGTGGCGGCAGGGTCGGGTGTGGGCGACATTGGCCGTAATCTGCCCCCGGAGAAGGCCGCCGACGGGATCGCCCGGGCCCTGCCCCAGGCCGGTGACGAGCTGACGCCGAACGGGCGGCTGCCGTCCGGCTCCCGGAGGACATCATCGGGCAGCAGGCGATCCGGCCCGCGGTCCGGCACCGTCCTCCGAGACGAGGGGCGGCCGCCCCTCGTCTCGGAGGACGGTCGCCGCGGAGGTGCCTCCGGGCAGCTGACTAGGCTGACCGGAGCACTCGCGGAGTTAAGGAGCACGACGTGGCGGTACGAGCCGTCCGGGGAGCCGTCCAGCTGGAACGGGACGAGGCCGGGCACATGGACGAGCAGGTCAGTGAGCTGCTCACCGCCATCCTGGAGCGGAACGGGCTCACCGCGGACGATCTGATCAGCGTCTGGTTCACCGCCACGCCGGACCTGCACAGCGACTTCCCTGCCGCGGCGGCACGAGGGCTCGGGATCGTCGACGTACCGCTGATCTGCGCCCAGGAGCTGGACATCACCGGGGCCATGCCGCGCGTCGTGCGGATCCTCGCGCACATCGAGTCCGACCTGCCCAAGTCCGAGATCGCGCACGTGTACCTCGGTGCCGCGGCCGCCCTCCGCAAGGACATCGCCCAGTGAGAACCGCCCTCGTCATCGGAACCGGACTGATCGGTACGTCTGCCGCGCTCGCGCTCGCCGCGCGCGGCGTCACGGTCCACCTCACGGACCACGACCCGGCGCGGGCGAGGACCGCGGCCGCGCTCGGCGCCGGTACGGACGAGGCGCCCGAAGGGCCCGTCGACCTCGCCGTCGTCGCCGTGCCTCCCGCGCTCGTGCCCGCCACCCTCGCCGAGGCGATGCACGCGGGCGCTGCCCGTGGCTACCTCGACGTGGCCAGCGTCAAGGGCGGGCCGCGGCGCGAGCTGGAGGCGCTCGGCGTGGACATGACCGCGTACATCGGTACGCACCCGATGTCCGGCAAGGAGCGCTCGGGGCCGCTGGCGGCGACCGCGGATCTCTTCGAGGGCCGGCCGTGGGTGCTCACGCCGACCCGGGAGACCGACACCGAGGTGCTGAACCTGGCGCTGGAGCTGGTCGCGCTCTGCCGCGCGGTGCCGGTCGTGATGGACGCCGACGCCCACGACCGGGCGGTCGCGCTGGTCTCGCACACACCGCAACTGATCTCGTCGATGGTCGCCGCGCGACTGGCGGACGCGGACGAGACGGCGGTACGGCTGTGCGGGCAGGGCATCCGGGACGTCACCCGCATCGCGGCCTCGGACCCCCGGATGTGGATCGAGATCCTGTCCGCCAATCCGGGCCCGGTCGCCGACGTCCTGGCGGGCGTCGCAGCCGACCTCGACGAGACGGTGCGCTCCCTGCGGGCCCTGCAGTCCTCCGACGAGGACAAGCGCCGCGACGGCGCGGGCGGCGTCGAGGACGTCCTGCGCCGCGGCAACGCCGGCCGTGAACGCGTCCCCGGCAAGCACGGCGCCGCCCCGACGACGTACGAGACCGTCGCCGTCCTCATCAGCGACCGGCCCGGCGAACTCGCCCGCATCTTCGCGGACGCCGGCCGCGCGGGCGTCAACATCGAGGACGTCCGCATCGAGCACGCCACGGGCCAGCAGGCTGGCCTGGTCCAGCTCATGGTGGAGCCGGCCGCGGCCACGGTCCTGAGCGCGTCCCTGCGCGAGCGCGGCTGGGCACTGCGGCAGTAGCACCGGCACTACTGCGGCAGTGGCACGGCAGCACTGGGCACGGCAGCACTGGGCACTGCGGCAGTAGCGCGGCGCCGGCGGCGCACGGGTCGGCGGCACCCGTGCGCGGGGCGTCCCGACCCGGCGCGGGACGGCGTCCGTGGCTCCGGGGAGGGAGCCCGGAGGCCCTTCGGTGCGGGGTCCGGGAACGGGTGCATGGGCAAGGGGCCGCACTCGGTAACCTTGTGCGGGGCACCTTGGCATTCCGGCCTGCCCGCAAACGCGTATGAGGAAGGTCTCCGACACCGTGGAATCCGTGATCGTCGCCATCGACGGCCCCTCCGGCACGGGCAAGTCGAGCACCTCCAAGGCGGTCGCCGCAGAGCTGGGCCTGAGCTACTTGGACACCGGCGCTCAGTACCGGGCGATCACCTGGTGGATGATCAGCAACGGCGTCGACGTCGGCGACCCGGTCGCGATCGCGAGCGCCGCCGGGAAGCCGGTGATCGAGTCCGGCACGGACCCGGTCGCCCCGACGATCACCGTCGACGGTCTGGACGCGTCCGGCCCCATCCGCACCCAGCAGGTCACCTCCAAGGTCAGCGCGGTCAGCGCGGTCCCCGAGGTGCGGGCCCGGATCACCGAGCTGCAGCGGTCCATCGCCGCGGCCGCCGAGAAGGGCATCGTCGTCGAGGGCCGGGACATCGGCACCACCGTCCTCCCCGACGCCGACCTGAAGATCTTCCTGACGGCCTCCCCGGAGGCCCGCGCCGCCCGCCGCAGCGGTGAGCTCAAGGGGAAGGAGGCGACCGACCTCGCCACCACCCGTGACGCGCTGATCAAGCGGGACGCCGCCGACTCCAACCGCAAGACCTCCCCCCTCGCCAAGGCGGACGACGCCGTCGAGGTCGACACCACCGACCTCACCCTCCCGCAGGTCATCGAGTGCGTCGTGACCCTCGTTGAGGAGAAGCGGGCAGCGAAGTGACCCTCCCGTCCGCGCAGGGCGCCGCCGTCGGCCGGGTGATCGGCATCGGCCTCATGCACACGCTGTGGAGGCCGAGGGTCCTCGGCTCCTGGCGGGTCCCTGCCACCGGCCCGGTGATCTTCGCCGTCAACCACGCGCACAACATCGACGGTCCGATGCTCATGGGGACCTCGCCCAGGCCGGTGCACTTCCTGATCAAGCAGGAGGCGTTCGCCGGACCTCTCGACCCGTTCCTGACCGGAATCGGGCAGGTGAAGGTGGACCGTTCGAGCGCCGACCGCACCGCCATCACCAACGCCCTCGGCGTGCTCGAGAACGGCGGCGTCCTCGGCATCTTCCCCGAGGGCACCCGAGGCGAAGGCGACTTCACCTCGATCCGCGGCGGGCTCGCCTACTTCGCCGTCCGCTCCGGTGCGCCGATCGTTCCCGTGGCCGTCCTGGGAAGCAGTGAGCGCGGCGGACGGTTGATACGGGCGCTGCCTCCGCTGCGCAGCCGCGTCGACGTCGTCTTCGGTGACGCCTTCGCGGCGGGCGACGGCACCGGCCGCCGCACCCGCAAGACGCTCGACGAAGCGACCGCACGCATCCAGGAGCGGCTCACCGCCCACCTGGAAAACGCCAAGCGCCTCACCGGGCGCTGAGCGAGACTTCAGTAGTGAGCCCGGGACCTCCTGTCCCGTGCTCACCGATCACCACGAATGAACGAGGAACGGACTTCATGAACGACCAGCACGACCACGGGGCACTCGGCGACACCGAGTACGCGGAGTTCATGGAGCTCGCCGCGGAGGAGGGCTTCGACCTCGAGGACGTCGAGGGCGCGATCGAGGAGGCCGGTCACGGCCCGTTGCCCGTCCTCGCCGTCGTCGGCCGTCCGAATGTCGGCAAGTCGACCCTGGTGAACCGCATCATCGGCCGCCGCGAGGCCGTCGTCGAGGACAAGCCCGGCGTCACCCGCGACCGCGTCACGTACGAGGCGGAGTGGGCCGGCCGCCGCTTCAAGGTCGTCGACACCGGCGGCTGGGAGCAGGACGTCCTCGGCATCGACGCCTCCGTCGCCGCCCAGGCCGAGTTCGCCATCGAGGCCGCCGACGCCGTCGTCTTCGTCGTGGACGCCACCGTCGGCGCCACCGACACCGACGAGGCCGTCGTCAAGCTCCTGCGCCGCGCTGGCAAGCCGGTCGTGCTCGCCGCCAACAAGGTCGACGGCCCGTCCGCCGAGGCCGACGCGGCGATGCTGTGGTCGCTCGGTCTCGGCGAGCCGTTCCCGGTCTCCGCGCTGCACGGCCGCGGCACCGGCGACCTCCTCGACGAGGTCCTCAAGGCGCTCCCCGACGCCCCTGCCCAGACCTTCGGCACCGCCGTCGGCGGCCCGCGCCGTATCGCCCTCATCGGCCGTCCGAACGTCGGCAAGTCGTCCCTGCTCAACAAGGTCGCAGGCGAGGAGCGGGTCGTCGTCAACGAGATGGCCGGCACCACCCGCGACCCGGTCGACGAGCTCATCGAACTCGGCGGTACGACCTGGAAGTTCGTGGACACCGCCGGTATCCGCAAGAAGGTCCACCTCCAGGAGGGCGCCGACTACTACGCCTCGCTGCGCACCGCGGCCGCCGTCGAGAAGGCCGAGGTCGCCGTCGTACTGATCGACACCAGCGAGTCCATCTCCGTCCAGGACCAGCGCATCATCACGATGGCCGTCGAGGCGGGCCGTGCCCTCGTGATCGCGTACAACAAGTGGGACACCCTCGACGAGGAGCGCCGCTACTACCTGGAGCGCGAGATCGAGACCGAGATGCAGCAGGTCTCCTGGGCGCCCCGGGTGAATGTCTCGGCCGCGACCGGACGGCACATGGACAAGCTGGTCCCGGCGATCGAGACGGCACTGGAGGGATGGGAGACCCGCGTCCCGACCGGCCGCCTCAACGCCTTCCTCGGCGAGCTGGTCGCCGCCCACCCGCACCCGATCCGCGGTGGCAAGCAGCCGCGCATCCTGTTCGGTACGCAGGCGGGCACCAAGCCGCCGCGCTTCGTGCTCTTCGCCTCCGGCTTCCTGGAGCACGGCTACCGCCGCTTCGTGGAGCGCCGGCTGCGCGAGGAGTTCGGCTTCGAGGGCACCCCGATCCACATCTCGGTGCGGGTGCGCGAGAAGCGCGGCCGGAAGAAGTAGTCCGCACGGCCGGGGAGTCGGCACGGCCATGCGGAACTCATGACCACTTGGCACACATGACGAAGTGGGCGGGGGGGGTGCCGCCCCGGCCACCTCCTCGTCTCCCCGCCCCCCTCCGGGGGCCGGGGGCAGAACCACGGGGGGGGGGTGGTGTCTGTCACCCCCCTTCCGAACAGGGGCGGGA
>NZ_JBWKDT010000001.1:275292-462674 GCF_056435785.1 Streptomyces sp. NPDC043870 | reverse complement strand
GGGGGGGGGGAGAGAGTGCCAGAAGGGGGGGTCCGGGGGGGGGGGGGGGGGGGAGGGGGCGGGAGGAACCCCTCCCCGTTGGGAACGCGGGGGGGGGGGGCGGGGGCGGCCCCCCCCCCCCCCACTTCGTCGTCTCACAGCCCTCTGCGGGGCGCCGGTGGCAGCGCCGCGGGGGTGTGGTGCTGTCTGCCACCCGCCTGCCGGACGGGGGCGGGCTGCCACCCGAATCCCGACTGGCCCCCGAATCCGCCGTGACCGGTCAGCTCGTGCTGACCGGTGCCGAACGCCGAGAACCCGAGGTTCTCCTCGCCGCTCCGGTCCCCCGGCAGCGTCCGGAACGCCCTGAGGTACTCGGAGTACAGCGCGTCGTAGATCGGAGTGGCCGATGGGCCCGCCGCTACGTCGCGCGCGGGGCGCAGGGAGGGGACATGGCCCTGTTGCGGCCGACGGGCGGGGTCGTATGTGTGCACGTATGAGCCAACGACCCGCACGCCGGTCGGATGCGGCCCCGTCCGGGAAATCGCTGTTCGGCGGGGGTACGCCGGGCACGCCGGCGCGCGGCGTCCGTCAGGTGCCCGCCAGCGGCATGGTGGCGGCCACCAGCCGGCCGTTGGCCGCGGCCTTGTCGAGGGCGTCGCGCAGCAGGTCCTCGCGCGGCTGCTGACCGATGGAGCCGACCGGGGCGGCGAAGACCAGTACCCTGTGCGACTTGTTGGCGGCCGTGCGCCAGCCATCGGTCACCTGCAGCGGCTGGTGAGCCTGCCACCAGGCGACCTGGCCGCCGCCGCCCGTACCCGGCTGGAGCACGGCGTGCAGCTGGCCCATGGCGAGCAGCACGGACCAGCCGGGCAGGGACGGGGGCACCTGGTTCACCACGGAGACCGGCAGGAAGCCCTGCTCGATCAGCAGCGGCAGGAAGTCGTCGCCGCCACCGTACGAGCCGGGCCGGGCGATCGGGGCGGTCGGCTCGACGACGAGCGCCGGGTGGAGCTCGTCCCCGATCAGAACGAGACCGCTCGTGACACCGAGCACCGCCTGCTCCGGCGCCGCGCCCAGCGAGCCCGGGTCGATCTGGGCGGCGGGCGGCTGCGGGGCGGCGGCGGGGGATTCGCCGGTGATCGAGCGGACGGCGCCCTTGAGCTGCTCCTCGGCGACCTGGACGACCTGGGAGGGGATGCAGCTGGCGTGGGCGAAGGCGAGGACGGCGGTCTCCTCGCCGACGAACAGCACCGTGCTGGTGCGTTCCTGCTCGGAATCGCCCGGGGTGCGACAGGAAGTGCAGTCGTAGCTGCCCGGGGCGTTCTCGCCGGCGAGCAGCCGGTCGGCTTCTTCGTCGCCGATCTCGGCGCGTACGTCCTCGCTGACGTCGAGCATGCGCGGCACGGGTGGCTCCTCGGACTCGGTGCGTGGTGGTTGCCGGGCGGCACCCGGCTCGTAAAGAGCACAACGGGTGAGTCAGGGCAAGGGTCACGCGCGAAGCGGGTTGCGGGAGACAGATCGTCACAGCGATACATCGACAAATCGTTCGGGGCTCGGCGAGTTCACCGCGCCGACAGGACGTAAGAGGCCGGATCCACCAGAGTGGTGACATGACGGAGGAGTGATTCACGGTGCCCCGACGCGCCTGACGGCCCTGGGCGCCCAGTACAGTCCCATGCTGATGACCATGAAGCTCAGGGGGATGCGGCAGCGCATGCATATCTCGTTCCTGCTCCACAACGCCTACGGAATCGGCGGGACGATCCGGACGACGTTCAACCTCGCCCGGCAACTGGCCGAGCGGCACGACGTCGAGATCGTTTCGGTGTTCCGGCACCGTGAGGAGCCGACGCTCGGTGCCCCCGCCGGCGTACGCATGCGTCATCTGCTCGACCTGCGCAGCGGCAGCCCTACCTACGACGGCACGCACCCGGACTACACCCGTCCGGCGAAGGTGTTCCCGCGCGGCGACGGCCGCTGGAAGCAGTACAGCCGCCTCACCGACGCCCGCATCGCCGCCCATCTGAAATCCCTGGAGGCCGACGTCGTCGTCGGCACCCGCCCCGGGCTGAATGTCCACATCGCCCGCCAGGCCCGGCGCGGCCCGGTCCGCATCGGCCAGGAGCACCTCACCCTGGACAGCCACGGCTACCGGCTGCGCCGCGAGATCGGCCACCGGTACGCGCTGCTCGACGCGGTCACCACGGTCACCGAGGCCGACGCGCAGTCCTACCGCACGCGGCTGAAGCTGCCCGGCGTACGGATCAAGTCCGTGCCGAACAGCGTGCCCGCGCCGACGGTCGCCCCCGCCGACTCCGCCAGCAAGTGGGTGATCGCGGCCGGCCGGCTCACCAAGGTCAAGCGGTACGACCTGCTGGTCAAGGCCTTCTCGAAGGTGGTAGCGGCGCGCCCCGACTGGCGGCTGCGGATCTACGGCAGCGGTGACGCGACGGGCAATGAGAGGAACGCCCTGCTCGCCCTGATCGAACAGCGCGGACTGCACAACCACGTCTTCCTGATGGGGCCCGCCAACCCGCTGGAGCCGGAGTGGGTCAAGGGCTCGCTCGCCGCCGTCACTTCGAACATCGAGTCCTTCGGCATGACGATCGTCGAGGCGATGCGCTGCGGCCTCCCGGTCGTCTCCACCGACTGCCCGCACGGGCCGGGCGAGATCATCGAGGACGGGGTGGACGGCCGACTGGTCCCGGTCGGCGACGAGGACGCGGTCGCCGACGCGCTCCTCGACCTGATCAACGACGACGAACTGCGGCGACGCACCGGTGAGGCGGCCCTCGAGGCATCCGCCCGCTTCGATCCTGCGCGGATCGCGGAACGTCATGAGGCGCTCTTCACCGAGCTGGTCGGCCAGGGCGCCGCGGGCGGCCGCTCCCGCAGTGCCCTGCGGGACACCCTGTACCGCTCGCGCGGGGCGGTGCTCGACGGGGCGTACGCCCTGCGCTACAAGGCCGCCGACGTGATCCGGAAGGGGAAGACGGCATGACCACGTCCACCGAGCGGCGGACACCGCGTGCCGACTGCATCGCCGACTCCGCAGGTGGTGTCACGTTCGACATAGCGGAAGTCGCGGCTCCGGACGCGGCGTTCGTCCTGCGCCGACGCGGCGGCACCGCCGCCGAGGACACCGTACGGCTCCCGCTCACCCCGACCGGCGGGGGTCACTCACGGGCCGTGCTGCCCAGCACGGTCGAGCTGGCCGAGGGCCACTGGGACGCGTTCACCGAAGACGACGTGGCCATCGAGCCGGGCATCCGCGATCTGCGGGCACTCGTCGACCGGGTCCCGGCAGCCGGCCGCGTCGTCGTGCGGGTGCCCTACCCGACGGCGGACGGGCGGCTCATGGTGCGCTCCTGGGTGCGTGAGCCGCACGCCGAGGCCGGCGACATCGGCTCCGAACCGGGCGCCTGCACGGTCGAGGGCGTGCTGTACGGCGCCGAACTCGGCGGGGGAGCGGTGGCCGAGGCGCGCCTCGGCAGCACGGTCCACGAGGTGCCGGTGACCGGCGAGGGCGGCAGCTTCGGATTCACCCTGCCGTACGGGACGCTCGCCGAGCCGCCCGTCCCGAAGGAGCAGCTGTGGACGCTGTGGCTGCGGCCGGCCGAGGGCGCGGAGCCCGTACGGATCTCCCGCATCCTCGACGACGTATGGGACCGGAGGGCCGTCTTCGTGTACCCGGCCCACGAGGCGGAGGGCTACCGGGCGGCGCCCTGCTACAGCGCGGACAACGACCTGTGCGTACGGCTGTCCCCGAAGTGAAGGGGCCGCCGGGTGCAACTCGGCGCTCAGGGGGCTTTCCCGCCGTGTCCGAGGAGATCGAAGGCGGCGTCGACGGCCTGCTGGGGATCGTCGGCGCGGCCGGCGTGGGCTGAGGCTTCGAGCGCGCAGCGCGCAAGCGCGGAGCACCGCAGGCCATCGGCGCCACGGGCAGCGAGCAGGACCCGCCCGGCCCGGCGATGGCCGGGAAAGTCCGCCGCCCAGGGCCAACTTGAGGACCGTGACTGTCCTCGATCGCTGACAGACTCACCCTCATGCTGGAAACCTCGGCAAGACTGCTGCGCCTGCTCTCTCTGCTGCAGGCCCACCGCGAATGGTCCGGCGCCGATCTCGCGGAGCGGCTCGGCGTCACCCCGCGCACCGTGCGGCGGGATGTCGACCGGCTGCGTGAGCTCGGCTATCCCGTGAATGCCAGCCCCGGTACCGGCGGGGGCTATCAGCTCGGCGCGGGGGCCGAGCTGCCGCCGCTGCTCCTCGACGACGAGGAGGCCGTCGCCGTCGCGGTAGGCCTGCGCACCGCCGCCGGCAACGGCGTCGAGGGCATCGGCGAGACCTCCGTACGCGCCCTGGCGAAGCTGGAACAGGTGCTGCCGAACCGGCTGCGCCGCCGGGTCAGTGCCCTCAACGCCTTCACCGTGCCGATGCTGCGCACCCCGCAGGGGCAGGTCGACCCGTCCGTCCTGACCGAACTGGCCAACGCGTGCCGGGACAGCGAGCGGCTGCGCTTCGAGTACCGCGACCACAACGGCTCGGTGAGCCGGCGCACCGTGGAGCCGCACCGCCTCGTCTGCACGGAGCGCCGCTGGTATCTCGTCGCCTGGGACGTGGACCGCTCCGACTGGCGTACGTTCCGGGTCGACCGGGTCACCCCGAAGCCGCCGCACGGCCCGCGCTTCGCACCGCGCACCCCGCCCGCCGAGGATCTCGCCGCCTATGTCTCGAAGGGAGTGTCGACGGCGGCGTACGCCACGAAGGCGGTGATCAGGCTGCACGTCCCGGTCGAGCGCGCGGCCGAGGCCGTGTCGCCGTCGGCGGGCGTCCTGGAGTCCGAGGGCCCGGAGAGCTGTCTGCTGCACACGGGCGCCACGAGTCTGGATGTGATGGTCGTCCATGTGGTGCTCATGGGCTTCGAGTTCGAGGTCGTCGAGCCGGTGGAACTGACCGGGCACATCAGGACGGTCCGCGACCGGTTGTCCCGGGCTCTGGGGGAGTGACACGCCGCGCCGGGAGCCGGTGTCGCCGGTGAGGCAGCGGCCTCCGCGGTGGCCGTCCCCATCGTTGCCCCTCCGCGGTCCGCGGTCCGCGGCTCGGGGCCTCGTCCGGCACCGGTTCGGTCTCGGGCTGGAGCCACGCTGCTCGCCATGCGATACCACCCGACAGGGTGGGGACACGGATCGGGACAGAGTGGGATACGCGGACGGGTGAGCGACCGTTTCATCCAGAAGTAGGAACTGCATAAATGGCGATGAATTTCCGGTGTGCGGGCGGCCGGAGAAATTTCACCGGCAGGCAGAATTTCGGGGTCGAGGCGGACCGGCATCGCGATGATCCGTTAATTCAGTGGAATTCCCGTGCGAGCAACTCCGTTTGTGCGCACGGATGAACGAATCCCGACTAAACGCGTGTCGTGATCCTGTGACACAAGTGTGACCGGTGAGGTACGTGGGGAAGCGGACGTGTGTACGGGTGCCTGCTATTGGAGGTTGCCAACGGGCCTTCCGTCACCGTCCGCTGCCGCCTACGGTGAATCCCATGGCACCGATACCGACCCCCTCCGCACAGCCCGACGACGCCCCCGAGTCCTATGTCGGCCTCGACGCCGAGAGGGCCGAGCGGCTTGCCCGCAGCCGGGGCTGGAGCACCGTCAGAGCGCTTCCGCCGGGCTCGATCATCACCATGGAGTACCTGGTGGGCCGGCTGAACTTCGAGGTCGACGAGGGCACGGTCGTGCGCTGCTGGAAGGGCTGAGACCGTCCGCACGGAACGCCAACGGCGAAGGCCCCGACCGTGGTCGGGGCCTTCGCCGTGTGGTGCGCGAGTGTGCGGGAGCCCGGTGCGTGCCACCGCCGTCTCCCGGGCCGTCAGCCGCCCGCCAGATGGCGCGAGCGCGGCGGACGGCGGCTGCCGACCGGGGTGACGGGCGTGCGCTCCGAGCGCACCGCGTGCGGGTGCGGACGCGCCTGGGCGAGCTGAGCCGTGGTGACGTTGGCGGACACCGCCGGGCCCCCGGCGTTCCGGGCAGTGCCCGGCGTACGGCCGGAGTTGCCCGCGCCCACCGGGTGGCGCACCGGCTCCCCGTCCTCCGCCGGCATCCGCTGCGGGTACATGGCCGGACGCGGACCGCCCGACGCGACCGGAAGGGAGGGCACCGGCAGACGGCGCGCACGCAGCTGGTCGCGCAGCGAGAGGACGAAGGCCTCGGTGTGCCCGATCAGCGGCTCGCACCAGGGCAGCGCGAGCAGGATCAGCAGCCCGGCGGCCCAGCCGAGCAGAACGTCGCTCAGCCAGTGCGTGCCGAGGTACACCGTCGTCAGGCCGACGCCCAGGGCGACCACGGCCGACAGCGCCGACAGATACCGTCTGGCCCTCGGGGTGGTGGCCAGGTACGCGAGGATTCCCCAGGTCACGACTGCGTTGGCGGTGTGGCCGGAGGGAAATATATCGCCGCCGGCGAAGAGCTCGGCGGAGCCGATCTGCGTCGCGTAGTGGGGTCCGAGCCGGCCGAGGCCGAGCTTGACCGCGCCCACCGTGGCGTTCAGCAGCAGCAGCGAGGCGCCCAGCGCCAGCAGCGGCCGCAGGGTGTGCTGCCGCCACGAACGCCAGCCCAGCCAGGCCGCAACCATCACGGCGGTCGGACCGCGCTGGCCGAGCACCACGAAGTAGTCCAGAAACGCGTGCAGCTCCGGCCACTGCTGGTACGGCCGGAAGAGCATGACCTTCCAGTCGATGACCACCAGCCAGGACGAGAGGAGCACAGCCACGACGATGGCGAGATAGAACGCCGAGGTCCCGCCGAAGAGGGCGAGACGGGTGCGGCTCATCCGCGGGATCTCTATCTTCGGCGGCTCCGGCTCCCGGTCCAGACGGGCAAAGATGTCGGTACGCACCCAATCGACGTTACAGCGAGTGAGTGTGGGCCCAGGCCGATCCTGGCTCTTCGTGATGACGATGTGATGTGGACTATGTCTCAGCCGCACATTCATTCAGGGCCGTTCTGGAAATCAAAGTGACCTTGCGCCCTATTATCCGGGCGGCCTTCTTCGTAAGTGTGTTTGTAGCGGCAGAAACAGTTCACGCGATTGGCGCCCGGAATTACGGGGCCGTTCGGAGCACACCGGGTACCACCCCCGTGGTGCCCCGGCGTGGCGCACGCCACACCCCCGGGTCCGCCGAGGTGAGAGGTGCACCACGCACCACCGGCCCGGACTCGCGTACCCTGGCTGATCACTCGCCCGTCGATGCCGGGCCGCCCCGAGGGACCCGTCCCCGGCTGGCCCACCGAGAGCGAGGGAATCCTTGGGAGGTACGTACATGTCCTGGACGACCACGGCCGGAGCGCGCCCGCGCGTCACCGGTGGCGGTGCCAACCGCTGGGTCGTCCTGCTCGTCCTCTGCGTCAGCCTCCTGCTGGTGGCACTCGACGCGACCGTGCTCCATGTCGCGGTGCCCGCCGTCACCGAGGACCTCCGCCCCAGCGGGGTGGAGCTGCTCTGGATAGTCGACGCCTACCCGCTCGTGTGCGCCTCGCTGCTGATCCTCTTCGGCACCCTCGGCGACCGCGTGGGACGCCGCCGCATCCTGCTGCTCGGCTACGCCCTCTTCGGGGTGGCCTCCGCCGTCGCGGCGCTCGCCACCACCCCCGAGGTGCTCATCGCGGCCCGCGCCCTGCTCGGCGTCGGCGGCGCGATGATCATGCCCGCGACGCTCTCCATACTCCGGGCGGTCTTCCCCGACCGCCGTGAGCGTGCCACCGCCATCGGTATCTGGACCGCGGTCGCTGCCGTGGGCGCCGCCACCGGCCCCGTCCTCGGCGGCTTCCTCGTCCAGCACTTCTGGTGGGGCTCGGTCTTCCTGATCAACATTCCGCTGATGGCACTGATCCTGCCGATCGGTCGCTGGCTGCTCCCCGAGTCCAAGGGCAGCGGCGACGGCCCCTGGGACGTGCTGGGCGCCCTGATGGCCGCGGCCGGTGTGCTCGGCGTGGTCCTCGGCGTGAAGCGGCTCGGCGCGGGCGACGCCCTGACCGATCCGCGTACCTTCGGCCCGCTGCTCGCCGGAACCCTGTTCCTCACCCTGTTCATACGACGCCAGAAGCGCCGCGCGCATCCCCTCATCGACATACGGATGTTCGCCAGGGCGACCTTCTCCACCTCGGTCGGATGCATCGTGCTGGCCATGCTGGCGCTCGTCGGCCTGGAGCTGATCGCCGTCCAGTACCTCCAGCTGGTGCTCGGGCTGAGCCCGCTGGAGACCGGGCTGCGGCTGCTGCCCCTCACCTTCGCCGCCATGGCCGCGGGCGCCACGGGCTCGTTCACCCTGCGCCGCCTCGGCCCGCGCCGGATGGTCGGCTGGGGCTTCGTACTGACCGCCGGCGCCGTGCTGTTGCTGACGCTGATGGGACAGCACGACCGGCCGCTGCTGCTCACCGGCGGTTTCGTCCTGCTCGGCTTCGGTCTGCAGACCACGCTCTTCGCCGCGTACGAGTCGATGCTCAGCGAGGCCCCCGCGGAACAGGCGGGCGGGGCCGCGGCCATCGGTGAGACCTCGTACCAGCTCGGCGCCGGAATGGGCATCGCGCTGCTCGGCAGCGTCATGAACGCCGCGTACGCGCCCGGGCTCGCCGCGGCCGGGAGCGCCCCGACGGCCGCCCGCGACGCCGCGGCCAATTCGCTGGGCGAGGCCTATGAGGTGGCGGCTCAGCTGGGCGGACCTGCCGGGGACGCGCTGCGGATCGCGGCCCGCCAGTCCTTCGTCCACGGGCTGCATGTCTCGCTGCTGGTCAGCGCGGGGCTGCTGCTGCTCGGAGCGGTGGCCGCGCTGCGGCTGCCCAAGGTGATGGAGTGCGCGGCGCAGGCCGTCGATCTTCCCGAGCAGCAGGCGCAGACCGTCGATCTTCCCGAGCAGAAGGTGCAGTCCACCGAGCTCCCCGGGCAGAAGGTGCCGTCCGCCGATCTTCCCGAGCAGGTGCCCGCCGAGCCGCGCGAGCACGTGGCCGTTCCGGCCCGGAGGACACCTGCCGAGGCGGCGGGCCCGGCCCGCTCTGGACGCACGGCACACTGAGCCGTAACGTCAGCGCCGAGCATTAACTACCACTGCTAGGTTTTTGCTGGGTTTCTGACACAGCGCCGTGCGAGCCGCCGGAGGCACCCTCATGTCCGCACCCTCGAAGCTGCCGCCCTTCGACCCCGCCGACCCCCTCGGCATCGACGACCTCCTGGACCCGGAGGACCTCGCGATCCGTGACACGGTCCGCTCCTGGGCCGCCGACCGCGTCCTGCCGTACGTCGCCGACTGGTACGAGAGCGGCGAACTTCCCGGCATTCGCGAACTCGCCCGCGAACTCGGATCGATCGGCGCGCTCGGTATGTCCCTGACCGGCTACGGCTGCGCGGGCGCCACCGCTGTCCAGTACGGACTGGCCTGCCTGGAGCTGGAGGCCGCCGACTCCGGCATCCGCTCCCTGGTCTCCGTCCAGGGCTCGCTCGCCATGTACGCGATCTGGAAGTACGGCTCCGATGAGCAGAAGCAGCGCTGGCTGCCCTCCATGGCGGAGGGCTCGACCATCGGCTGCTTCGGGCTGACCGAGCCCGACCACGGCTCCGACCCGGCCGGAATGCGCACGTACGCCAAGCGCGACGGCTCCGACTGGGTGCTGACCGGCCGCAAGATGTGGATCACCAACGGCTCGGTGTCCGGGGTCGCCGTCGTCTGGGCGCAGACCGACGAGGGGATTCGTGGATTCGTCGTCCCGGCCGACGTCCCCGGCTTCTCCGCTCCCGAGATCAAGCACAAGTGGTCGCTGCGCGCATCCGTCACGAGCGAGCTCGTCCTCGACGAGGTACGACTGCCGGCGGATGCCGTACTTCCGGAGGTCACCGGGCTGAAGGGCCCGCTCAGCTGTCTGTCGCACGCGCGCTACGGAATCGTCTGGGGCGCGATGGGCGCGGCGCGTTCCAGCTTCGAGGCGGCGCTCGACTACGCCAGGACGCGCGAGCAGTTCGGAAAGCCCATCGGCGGCTTCCAGCTCACCCAGGCCAAGCTCGCCGACATGGCACTCGAACTGCACAAGGGCATCCTGCTCGCCCACCATCTCGGGCGACGGATGGACGCGGGCACGCTCCGACCGGAGCAGGTCAGCTTCGGAAAGCTCAACAACGTGCGGGAAGCGATCGAGATCTGCCGCACCGCACGGACGATTCTCGGCGCCAACGGGATCTCGCTCGAATACCCCGTGATGCGGCACGCGACCAACCTCGAGTCGGTGCTCACCTATGAGGGCACCGTCGAGATGCACCAGCTCGTGCTGGGCAAGGCGCTCACTGGTCTTGACGCCTTCAGGTAGACCGGCGAGCACCCTGCTCAGCGCTGGTTGCCGCACATCTGATTGCCGCGTTCCCCCGGCGCCGCTGCATCTCGCAGCGGCTCTGGCGCGGGCCGGACCTCGGGTTGGACCCCGGGCCGGACCCCGGGCCGGACCTCGGGCCGGGAGTCACCCCGGCCTCAGCTCTGGTTACTGCATCTTCCGGGGGACGCTGCGTCTCACAGCGGCCATGCCGCGGGCCGGACCCCCGGCCGGAAACCATCCCCGGCCTCAGCTCTGGTTGAAGAAGCCGCCGCTGTCGCGGCTCGCGGACTCCTCGCTGACGATCTCCGTGTCGGCGGGGGTCAGCAGGAAGACCCGGTTCGCGACGCGCTCGATCGAGCCGCGCAGACCGAAGGTCAGCCCTGCGGCGAAGTCCACCACCCGCTTCGCGTCCGCGGGCTCCATGGACGTGAGGTTCACGATGACCGGGACACCGTCCCGGAAGAGCTCCCCGATACCTCGCGCATCACGGAAGCTGTCCGGCGAAATCGTGGCGATCCGGCGGCCGTGCTCCTCGGCCGACTCGGAGGCCACACGGACCCGCGGGTCGGTGACCCACTGGTCGCCGGTTCCCGCACTCTCGGCGTACTCGTCGTCGTAGTAACGCTCGTCGTTGTCCTCGACGAGACCCAGCCATGCACTCGCCTTGCGCACCGATCCCATGGACGCCTCCTTTCAACTGCGGTCACTTGTGGTTCCGCATCCCTATGGTCGTCCATAATGCGGATCGCGCGCCAAGTGGATAGTCGCCGCGCAGGGGATTCGTGACGGTACTGGTGCAGAAGATGTGGCGATTCGTCAAGGTTCTTCCAGCGTAAGGGCCCTGGCAAGCCTCATATCGAAGCAAAATATGAATGTCGGGCCAGATGGGTGAGGCCGGGGACGTACGGGTGAACGGACCGCTCGGATACCATGCGGGCCGCACACTCGAACGACTCTCGGGGGAACGTCTTGTTCGGAATCGTCAGGCCGTGCACTCATCGGCTCACGGACGGTCTCAAAACGGAGTGGATGGCCCATCTCTGTGGCCTCTGCCTGGCACTTCGCGCCGACCACGGGCAGCTTGCCCGGGTCGTCACCAACTACGACGGGCTCATCGTCTCGGTTCTGACGGAGGCTCAGACCGAGCGCACGCCGGCGCAGCGGCGCACGGCGGGGCCCTGCCCGCTGCGGGCGATGCGGACCGCGCCGGTCGCGCGCGGGGAAGGCGCCCGGCTGGCGGCAGCGGTCTCACTGGTGCTGGCGTCCGCGAAGGTACGGGACCACGTTGCCGACCGGGACGGGCTGTTGGCGCGCAAGCCGGTGGCCGCGGCGGCCCGCCGCGTCGCCGCCGGCTGGGACCGCGCCGGCGCGCGGACCGGTGCGGCGCTGGGCTTCGACACGGCCGTGCTCGTCGACGCCGTCGACCGCCAGGGCGGCATCGAGGCGCTGGCCGGCCCCGGCACCCCGCTGCTCACGATCACCGAACCGACCGAGACGGCCACGGCGGCGGCCTTCGCGCACACAGCCGTGCTCGCCGGCCGCCCGCAGAACATGGCCCCCCTCGCCGAGGCGGGCCGGCTCTTCGGGCGACTGGCGCATCTCCTGGATGCCGTGGAGGACCGGGAAGCTGACGCCGCGTCGGGCTCGTGGAACCCGCTCGCGGCGACCAGCACGTCCCTGGACGAGGCCCGCCGACTCGCCGACGACGCGGTGCACGGCATCAGGCTCGCGCTGCGCGACGCGGAGTTCGTCGACGACAAACTGCTGCACGTACTGCTCGCGCATGAGCTGCGGCAGTCCGTGGACCGGACGTTCGGCACGACGACCTGCTCGCACCAGGGGTACGGGCAGCAGCCGCCGCAGGGCAATCCGTACGGGGGCGCGGCGGGGCCGTACGGCTCCAGCAACCCGTACGGCGGCGGGAACCCGTACGGTGCCGGCGGTGCCGGCGGTGCCGGTGGTGCTGGTGGTGCTGGTGGTGCCGGTGGGCTGCCTCCGCAGTTCGGCGGCGGTGAGTCCCCGAAGCCGAAGCCGCGCGGCTTCTGGGCGGGCTGCGCGGTCTTCACCGGCCTGTTCTGCACGTGCCGGCTCTGCTGCGCGAGCGAGTACGAGGGACCCTGGTCCCGGAAGAAGCGCGAAGGCTGCTGCCACAAGTGCGACTGCGACTGCAGTGGCTGTGACTGCTGCTGCCCCTGCGACGGCTGCTGACGAGGCGTCACCCCTGCCCCCGGAGACCGAAAGGCCGAAAGGCCGGAACGCCGAAGGGTGCCGTGGTCCGGTGCACGGTCGGCGCGGAGGCGCGGGCAGGGGTGTGCGTCGCCCGGGGAGCCGCCGTGGACGGCTTCCATCTCGTGCCCCTCGCGCCCCGCCGCGATCCGAGCGGATCGTCAACGGAACGGTCGCCCTGCTCCAGCACCGCGGCCTCTTCCGCACCTTCTGTCCGGGCGGCGCACTCCGCGAGCACCTGGGCCCGGCCCGTCCCGCCGGCCAGTACGCACACCCGGGGGGGTACGGCATGACCAAGGCGAGCATCCATCCGGCCGCCCACTTCCCGGGCGTCGACGACACCACCGTCCGGGCCGGCCACCGCTCCCGCAGCCGGATCGACTTGCGGTCACATCTGGGACTCGCCGAGCCCGTATGGAAGGGTTGACGCATGACAGGCGACCCGCACCAGGACTGGAAGAGCTGGCACGAGCGTCGCACCGCGGCGGTCTCGGCGCCGCACGGACCGCTCTCCCTCACCGGCACACACTGGCTCGCCGACTACCCGGAAGGTCGAATTCCGGCCGTCCCCGGCGTCTGGCGCCAGGACGGTGACGAGGTGGTGCTGACCGCTACCGCCGAGGAGGGTCTCACCGTCGACGGAGAGCCGCTGACCGGCGAGGTCAGGCTTTCCGCGGACCACGCGCCGGTCGGTGAATCGCGGGTGGCGCACGGCGTGCGGCGGCTCGTCGTGCTGCGCCGCGAAGGGCTCTGGGCGGTACGGGACTTCGACCCGGGCTCGGCGGCACGGCAGGCCTTCCGGGGCATCGAGGCCACGCCGTACGACGCGCGCTGGAGGGTTCCGGGGCGGTTCCTTCCCTACGCGGAGCACCACAGCGTCCGGGTCGAGAACGCCGACGGGCACGAGCGCGGACTGGGCCTGTCCGGCGAGATCACCTTCGCGCTCCATGACGCTGTGCACAGTCTCCGGGTGGCCGTCGAGGCGGACGGCTCGCTGTGGGCGGTCTTCGCCGACGCGACCAGCGGAAAGAGCAGTTACCGGTTCCGCTTTCTGCGGCCCGACGCGCCTGCCGAGGACGGCTCCGTGATCGTCGACTTCAACCGGGCCCTGCTGCCGCCATGCGCCTTCGCCGATCACTTCATCTGCCCCTTCCCGCCCCCTGGCAACACGCTCACGACGGGCATCCCGGCCGGCGAGCGGAACCTCCTGACCCGCTGACCCGTCCTATACGGGCGACAGACTTCTCAGCCCCGGCGGCCACCGAGCCGCCGGGGCCGTCCGGCGTACAACGGCGCCGCGCGGCCGAAAGGCGCCCTTGCGCGGATAGTTGACGACACGAATACTCCCGAGCAGCGCTTGTCAGGGGCGCGACCTTCCGGATTCCGGACATGCAGCTGGAATCCGGGCATACAACGAGCCTTCTGGCTGCGCCTCACGGGCCCGTCACCCCACAGCCGGGCCCCCGGATTCCCCTCGGGAGGAACGAGAAGTGAGGATCAAGCGCACCACCCCCACCCATGGCGTGGCGAGACGCATCCGTCTGCTCGCCGTGACCACCGGCCTCGTGGCCGCCGCCGCCCTGGCGATCCCCACCGCCAGCGCCGACGAGGCACCCAGCACCTTCAGCGCGACCCAGCTCTCCGCCGCGAGCGATGCCGTCCTGACCGCCGATGTGGCCGGTACCGCCTGGCACATCGACAAAGCCACCAACACCCTTGTCGTCACGGCCGACTCCACGGTCTCCAAGGCGGAGATCGCGCAGATCAAGCGTGAGGCAGGCGCCAACGCCGGCGCGATCCGCATCGAGCGCACCCCCGGCAAGTTCTCCAAGCTGATCTCCGGCGGCGACGCCATCTACGCGACCAGCTGGCGCTGCTCCCTCGGCTTCAACGTCCGCAGCGGCAGCACGTACTACTTCCTGACCGCCGGCCACTGCACCGACGGCAACCCGCCCTGGTACACCAACTCCTCTCGCACCACGAGCATCGGCCCGACGGCGGGATCCAGCTTCCCGGGCAACGACTACGGCCTCGTGCGCTACTCCAACACCTCGCTGTCCCACCCGGGCACCGTCGGCAGCGTCGACATCACCAGCGCGGCCAACGCGACCGTCGGGATGTCCGTGACCCGCCGCGGCTCCACGACGGGCACCCACAGCGGCAGCGTCACCGGCCTCAACGCCACGGTGAACTACGGCGGCGGTGACATCGTCTACGGCATGATCCGCACGAACGTGTGCGCCGAACCGGGCGACAGCGGCGGTCCGCTCTACTCCGGCAGCCGGGCCATCGGCCTGACCTCCGGCGGCAGCGGCAACTGCAGCTCCGGCGGTACGACCTTCTTCCAGCCGGTGACCGAGGCCCTGAGCGCGTACGGCGTCAGCGTCTACTGACCTCCGGTCAACCAGAGCCCCCGCCCGCACTCCGGGTGGGGGCTCGACGTATTGCACACTTTTGAGAGGATGGCAGAGCGGTCGGCCACAGAAGGGGCGGGGGGCGGATGAAGCGCATCGGAGTGACCGGCCACAGAAGCATTCCTCCCGAGGCCATGCCCCATGTGCTGGCCGCCATGAAGGCGCTGCTGTGCGGCCACGAGGGAGCCATGGAAGCGCTCTCCAGCCTCGCCGAGGGCGCCGACCAGCTCTTCGCCGACATCGCCCTGGACTGCGGCGCCGCGCTCACCGTCGTGATCCCGAGCGGCGACTACGAGGACGGATTCGACGACCCCGAGGCCCTGGCCTGCTACCGGCGGCTCAAGGGCCGGGCCAGCCAGGAGGTTCGCATGGCCTTCCCGCACTCCACGGACGAGGCCTACTACGCCGCGGGCACCTACATCGCCGACAACTGCGACCGGCTGCTCGCGGTCTGGGACGGCCGTCCCGCCCGCGGGCTCGGCGGTACCGGCGACATCGTCCGGTACGCGCGCGAGCTCGGCAAGCCCGTCACGGTAATCTGGCGCGACGGTGTCGAACGCACCTGAACCCCCGTCAACTCCTGTGCTGGACCAGCCAGTCGGTGTGCTGGGGCGAGACGATCCGCTCGGTCTCGTACACCGCCGCCGGCCACTGCTGCTCGGACACCGACGTCTCCATGGCGATATGGATCGCGGCCAGATCCTCCTCGACCAGCGAGTGGGCCGCTATCAGCGGCTGATGCCGGCGGATCTCGCTCCACGCCAGACACGCCGCCGCGGCGGCGGACAGCAGCCCCGCGGGCTCGGCCGAGTCGGAGACCGAGAAGGTGCGCAGCGTCCCGAACAGCAGAGCGAGCAGGGTGAGCAGGGCGATCGTCGCCGTCCACAAGGTGGTGGCACGCCGGGAGATCTCGGCACGCCGGTGGTACCAGTTGCGCTGTTCGATGAGGCGGTCCCGTACGTAGGTCTCCTTGCGGACGCTGAAGACCTTCTCCCGTAACAGCCGCATCGGCGTGGTGATCAGCTCCGCGCCGGCAGCGCTCTCGCCGCTCTCGCGCGGATCCACCCAGCCGACCTTACGCAGCTCCTGCAACCCCTCTTCCAGCCGGGTGGTGAACAGCCCGTCGGGATCGGGGGAGTTGGAGTCGAAGGGTGCTCCGTGCACGGCGTAGCGCCAGCACATCGACCGGATGAACTCGGCTGCGGAGCGGTTGAGTTGCCAATGCGACTTTGCTCGGTGGCGTGAACCGCGGAAGCTGACGACGAGCACCCAGGCGTACGCCAACGCGCTGAGTGCACCCATGAGTTGGAAGGAGTCGCCGATCCTCCCCCGCCACGGCAGTGCGGCCAGCGCCGCACCGAGGACCAGGAGGAGCAGCTGCAGCCGGGTACCGTTGACCGACTCGCGCTGCCGTGAGATGGCTGTCTCGTCCGCGCGGTGAAAGAGAACCGGCAGATCAGCGTTTCGGAAGACCATACTTTGCAGATGGCCGGGAATCCCGGTCATGCGCATCCCCCTCTGCGGATTTGGCTTCACTCGTTCGATGGAATGGCTTGTTCCGTTCGGAGTGGGGAATACTCGCGCAACGCTTTTGTTTCAGCGCTACGTGCCGAGTTGCTGTGGGTGGCCATGAGAGTAAAGTCGTGCCGCCGACACTGCAACGGTGCACGGTTCCCCCTGTTCGCACAACATGCCCAAGGATGGCCGTCGTGACCTTCCAGACCTCAGTCACCTTCGCCACCGCGAAGAAGAATCGGGTGCCCGTCACCGAGATCGACGTGCGCGGTGCCGATGCAGTCAAGAAGCTGGGCCGCGTGCGCCCCACCGCCGTCGACCGCACCGTACGAATGTCCACCTTCAACTCCGCGCTCTAGTCCGGCTCCAGGCCCTTGGGCCTGCCCCTAGACTGGTGGAATGACCGGACCCGTGGTCCCATTCCGCGAGATCGTACTGAAGGTCCACAGCAGATGTGATCTTGCTTGCGACCACTGCTATATCTACGAACACGCTGATCAGAGCTGGCGTACCCGCCCCAAGACAATCTCTGACGAGGCGATTTTCTGGACAGCTCTGCGACTGGCCGAGCATGCGAAGAAACATGCCCTGCCCTCCGTGTCAGTGATCCTGCACGGAGGGGAGCCTCTACTGGCCGGTCCCTCCCGGCTCCGCCGTATCTGCGAGGAGCTCACGACAGCCCTCGACGGCATCGCCGCTCTCGACCTGCGGATTCATACCAACGGCCTGCAGCTCAGCCCCCGCTATCTGGACGTCTTCGACGAGTTCGGCGTCCGGGTCGGCATCTCCCTCGACGGGGACAGGGCCGCCAATGACCGCCACCGCCGCTTCGCGGACGGCCGCAGCAGCCACCCCCTCGTCCTCCGGGCCGTCGAGCTGCTCCGCCAGGACCGCTACCGCCATCTCGACCTCGGCCTCCTGTGCACCATCGACGTCGCCAACGACCCGGTCGCCGTGCACGACGCGCTGATGGAGCTCGATCCGCCGCGCATCGACTACCTGCTGCCGCACGCCACCTGGGACGAGCCGCCCCCACGGCCCGACGGCTCCCCGACCGCGTACGCCGACTGGATCCTCACCGTCTTCGACCGCTGGGACCGGCAGGGCCGCCCGGTGCCGGTGCGGCTCTTCGCGTCGGTCCTGTCCACCCTCTCCGGCGGCCCGAGCCTCACCGAATCGCTCGGACTCGCGCCCACCGATCTCGTCGTGGTGGAGACCGACGGGACCCTGGAGCAGGTCGACTCGCTCAAGAGCGCCTACGAAGGCGCCGCCGCCACCGGCTTCGACGTGTACACCCACTCCTTCGACGAGGTCGCCGCGCACCCCGGCGTCCGAGCCCGTCAGCTCGGTCTCGCCGGCGTCAGCGAGACCTGCCGGCAGTGCCCCGTCGTCCGCTCCTGCGGCGGCGGTCTCTACACCCATCGCTACCGCTCCGGTTCCGGCTTCGACAACACCTCCGTGTACTGCACGGACCTGGAAGCCCTGATCCGCGGCATCGAGCACCGCACCGCCGCCGGGTCCGTGCCGCCCGCCGTGACCGACGACAGCGCCCTGCGGGCCGACCAGCACGAGCTGACGCGGCTCCTCCTCGCCGAACTCAACAGCGAACTGGACGGCCGCGGCGGCGAGACCTGGGCCCGGGCCTGGGAGCTGGCAGGCACCGTCGACCGGCGCTCCGGCGGGCTCGATGACGTACTGACCCACCCGTACACCCGCGGCTGGCTGCTCGGCGCCCTGGAGGCGCTGCACGAGGAGCGGCCGGGAGTCGTCACCGCGCCGGCCGGCCGGCTGGCTGCCTCGGTCGCCGCCGCCGTCGTACGCGGCGGAATCGACCTCCCGGTGCAGGTCCCGTACGACGACGGCGTACTGCTCCTGCCGACGCTCGGCGAGCTCCGGCTGACCGGCGAGAAGGCCCGAGGCACCGCTCAGGTGCAGCCCGTCGAGAAGGGTTTCCTGGTCCGGTCCGCCGGCGGTGAGCGGCGGGTCGCCCGGCTCGACGAGCCGGGCGTCGGCTGGCAGCCCGTGCGCAGGCTCGGCCGCGACGGTGCGCCCGATCTCGCGATCGACGACCTCGACCCGTACCGGCACTGCTTCGGCTCCCCGGCCCTGCCCCGGCTCGGCCTCGACGAGGCCGCGGGCTGGACCGGGCGGCTGGCCCACGCCTGGGTCCTGCTGCGGGAGCGCGCGCCGGAACAGGCCGCGGCCGCCGCCGGATCGCTGACCACGCTGACCCCGGTCGACGGCCCCGGACCGTCCGTGGGCCGGCACGGCTTCGGCGGGCTCGGCATTCCGGTGCGGGGCAGCGCCCGGGAGTTGGCGCCCGCGCTGCTGCGCGGCTATCGCAGGGCGCGGTTCCAGGCGCTCGTCGAAGTCACCGACCTCCATGCCGAGGACGGGCTGTGGCGCCACCCCGCACCCTGGCAGGAGGCGCCCGTTCCGGTGTCGGAGCTGCTGGCGGGGGCATACGAACGGGCAGGGCTCGCCGCATTCGAGCCGGACAGCACCGAGGAGGCCCTGCGGGCGCTGGACACCCTGGACCGCGCGCCGGAACTGACCGTCGCCGGGAAGTGTCTGCTGGCACAGCTGCGGGAAGAGGCGGACCGTGACCGATGAAGCCGATGAAGCCGATGAGCGCGACAGGCTCGTACGACAGCTGGTACGGCTGGGATTACGGGAGGGATCGACGGTCCTCGTCCACGCCGGGCTCAGTGGCACCGGCCTGGACGCACGGACACTGCGCGACGCACTGCTGACGGCGCTGGGCGAGGACGGCACGCTGGTGGTGCCCGCCTTCACCCCGGAGAACTCGGAGACATCCGCCGCCCATCTGCGACGGGTGGCCGGAATGACACCCACTCAGGCGGCGGCCTTCCGGGCCACGATGCCCGCCTTCGACCCCGCCACGACACCGTGCCCCGGGATGGGCCGGTTGGCCGAGTCCGTACGGACCACCCGGGGCGCGGTGCGCAGCGCCCATCCCCAGACGTCCTTCGCCGCGCTCGGGCGGCGGGCGCACGAGCTGCTCTCCCGGCATCCGCTCCACTCCCATCTCGGACCCGAGTCGCCGCTGGGTGCGCTCTACCGGGCCGGGGCGGACGTATTGATGATCAATGTGGGTTTCGCCGTGTGCACGGCCTTTCACCTCGCGGAATACCGGCCGGGTGCACCACGCCGGCGCTATCGCTGTGTGGTGCGTGGGACGGACGGGCCGGAATGGACGGAATACGAGGACGTTTCCCTGGACGACAGCGATTTCGAGGCGGTCGGAGCCGCCTTCGCCTGGAATGTGGAGCAGAAGGGACAACTGGGAAGAACAGTCGCAAGGTTGTTCTCGATCAAGAACGCCGTGGACCATGCCGTGGTGTGGATGTCCGAAAAGCGGCGTTGATTGACTGAACGATGAGGGGATGGAGCGAGGTCCGCTCCGGAATGATTAATTCGCTCGCACTTCATCAGTCGTGAGTGTGAGTGTTCATACAGGACGGGGGTCGTGTGCACGCGTCATCGCAGCAGCGAGCGGCGGACCATCGGCCGTACTTCTTCTTGAGCTATGCGCACACGCCGAGGTACGGAGCCGGCGGGCCTGACCCCGATATGTGGGTCGAGCGCCTTTTCCGGGATTTGTGCGGCCACGTGATGGCCATGACCGATCTTCCGGCCGGTGCCCCGGCCGGATTCATGGACCGGGAGATACGCTCCGGTGAGGGGTGGTCCGAGCGGCTCGGCGAAGTGCTCGCCACCTGCCGTGTCTTCGTACCGCTCTTCTCACCTCGCTATTTCGCCAGCGAGATGTGCGGCAAGGAGTGGTACGCCTTCGCGCAGCGGGCCATCTACCACCAGGCCAAGAGCAACCGGCCCGCGGAGGCCATCGTGCCCGCCCTGTGGGTACCGGTGCCGCCCGAGCAACTCCCCGGCCCCGCCGAGAGGTTGCAGTTCAATCACCGGGCCTTCGGCGACCGCTATGTCACCGACGGGCTCTACGGGCTCATCAAACTCCGTATCTTCGCCGAGGAGTACGAGCGTGCGGTCTACGAACTCGCCAAACGCATCGTCAGCGTCGCCGACACCGCCGGCGTGGGCCCCAGCCGGCCCCTCGACTACCGGCAGGCCCCCAGCGCCTTCGGCACACCGGCATCGGCCGGATCGCCCACCGGCGGCCCCCGCCCCATCCAGGTCACCGTCGCCGCGCCGACCCGCCACGACCTGCCCGGTGGGCGCAACCCCGAGTACTACGGCGACATGCCCCAGGACTGGAACCCGTACTACCCGGACGCCCACCGGCCCCTGGCCTATGTCGCACGCGACCTCGTTCGCGCGCTCAACTACCAGGCCACGGTCGGCTCGTTCGACCACGACTCGGTTCCGCTCGACAGCAAACAGCCCCCGACCAGACCGGAGTTGCTGATAGTCGACCGGTGGGCCCTGGAGGACGACGAGAGACGGGAGCGGCTCGCCGCCTTCGACGCCGAGAACCGCCCCTGGGTGAGCGTCGTCGTCCCCTGGAACCGCGACGACCACCAGAGCCGCGCCGCCGAGAGCGAACTGAGCGCCAAACTCGAACAGACCCTGCCGACCAAGCTCAGCCAGGGCCGCGCCGCCTGCCGGGCCGCCGCCCGCGGCGTACCCAGCATGGAGGCCTTCGGCCAGATCCTCCCCCAGGTGGTGGAGGCCGCCGCCCAGCAGTACCTGAGACACGCCCAGGTCTATCCACCAGCCGGCGGCAGCCATACCGAACGCCCCCGGCTGCGCGGCCCGATGGCCGCCGAGTACGCCACCACGCACTTCATCCACGACATGCTCGACCAGGCGCCCGATGCGGAGGACACGGATGACAGCCAGTCGTGACGGACGCATCGTCACCTTCTACTCCTACAAGGGAGGTACCGGCAGGACGATGGCCATGGCCAACACGGCCTGGATACTCGCCGCGAACGGCAAGCGGGTCCTCGCCGTCGACTGGGACCTCGAAGCCCCCGGCCTGCACCGCTTCTTCCACCCCTTCCTCGACCCCTCCACGCTCGGCGCCACCACCGGTGTCATCGATCTGATCACCGAATACGCCTGGGCCGCCACCAGCCCCGTGCAGCGCCCCGACGACTGGCACCGTGACTACGCGCGCATCCAGCCGCACGCGGTCTCCCTCACCCCCGAGGCCCTGGGCTGGGAGTTCCCCGAAGGCGGCACCCTCGACTTCGTCTCCGCGGGCAAGCAGAACCGCGAGTACTCGGCGACCGTCTCCACCTTCGACTGGGACAACTTCTACGACCGGCTCGGCGGCGGGCACTTCTTCGACGCGCTGCGCGACGACATGAAGGCCAACTACGACTACGTCCTCATCGACAGCCGCACCGGCCTCAGCGACATCGCCGACATCTGCACCGTCCATCTGCCCGACATCCTCGTCGACTGCTTCACCCTCAGCGACCAGTCCATCGACGGAGCGGCCGCCGTCGCCCGCCAGATCGACGAACGCTACGGCGGCCGCGGGATCCGGATCTTCCCCGTCCCCATGCGCATCGACGAGGGCGAGAAGGAGAAGGCCGACGCCGGACGGGCCCTCGCCCGGCTCAAGTTCGACCGGTTCCCGACCGGGCTCGCCGGCGACGAACTCACCTCCTACTGGGGCGCGGTGGAGATTCCGTACCGCCCCTACTACGCCTACGAGGAGACCCTGGCCACCTTCGGCGACGAGGCGGGACTCACCAACTCCCTGCTCTCCGCCTTCGAACGGCTCACAGCCGTCATCACCGACCAGGAGATCACCGCCATGCCCACGGTCGGCGAGGAGGTCAGGCTGCGGATCAGGGACGCCTTCACCCGTCGCCGCCCCGCCCTGCCCGCCGACCTCTTCCTCAGCTACGTCGCCGAGAACCGGATGTGGGCCGACTGGATCGAATCCGTCCTGACCCGTGCGGGCTTCCGCGTCGTACCGCGCGACGTCTCCGCCGAACCCTCCCCGGACGGCTCCGGCGCCGCCGCCCCCGAGAACGCCGCGCGCACCGTCGTACTGCTCTCCAGCGCGTATCTCAAATCGGCACGGGCCGTCGAGGTGTGGGAACGGGCCGCGTCCGAGGACCCCGGCGGCGGCCGGCGCCATCTGCTGCCGCTGCGCGTCGGCGACGTACGCCTCACCACCCCGTACATCGACCGCAACCCCGTCGATCTCTTCCGCCTCGACGAGGTGCACGCCACCACCGCGCTGTTGCGCGCCCTCGACCGGCCCGTGCAGCTCGCCGACGGGGTCGCGCCCGGGCCGCGGTTCCCCGGCACCGTCCCCAAGATCTGGAACGCGCCCCCGCGCAACCCCGGATTCACCGGCCGCTCCGTCGTCCTGGAGCGGATGCGCGACCAGCTCGGCGGCGGAATGGCCGTCGTCCTTCCGCAGCCGCAGACCCTGTACGGACTCGGCGGCGTCGGCAAGACCCAGGTGGCGCTGGAGTACGTGCACCGCTTCATGGCCGACTACGACCTGGTGTGGTGGATCTCCTCGGAGCAGACCGACGAGGTCGTCGCCGGTCTCGCCGATCTCGCCACCCGGCTCGGCGCACAGGGCGGCGAGGACATGGCGGCCGCCTCCCAGGAGGCCATCGACCTGCTGCGGCGCGGTGTGCCGACATCCCGCTGGCTGCTGGTCTTCGACAACGCCGACGACCCCGAGCAGCTCAAGCGGTTCTTCCCGACCGGCGGGCACATCCTGGTCACCTCGAGGAACCAGACCTGGTCCCAGTACGGCGACGCGCTGCCCGTCGACGTCTTCCTGCGCGAGGAGTCGGTCGAGCACCTCCAGCGCCGCGCCCCCGGGCTCACCCTCGAGGACGCCGACCAGGTCGCCGGCGCCGTCGGTGACCTGCCGCTCGCCGTCGAACAGGCCGCGGCGTGGATCGCCGAGACCGCCACCCCCGTCGCCGCCTATCTGGAGCAGCTCGGCCAGCAGGCCCCGCGCGTCCTCGCGCTCAACCAGCCCGCCGGATACCCCGAGCCCGTCGCCGCCACCTGGAACGTCTCCATCGAACGGCTCAAGGAACGCTCACCCGCGGCCGTACGGCTGCTCCAGCTCTGCGCGTTCTTCGCCCCCGAGCCGATCTCCGCGAACCTCCTCTACAGCAAGGAGATGATCGAGGCGCTCAAGCCCTACGACTCCTCCCTCCAGGAGAAGCTCGTACTCGGCCGCGTCATCCGGGAGATCGGCCGGTTCGCCCTCGCCAAGGTCGACCAGATCTCCAACTCCATCCAGGTCCACCGGCTGGTGCAGGCCGTCATCAGGGCCCAGCTCAGCGAGGAGGAGCAGATGGACGCGCGGCACGCCGTCCACCGGATCCTCGCCGGTGCCCGCCCCGACGACGACGAGCCCATCGACAACCCCGAGACCTGGGCGCGGTTCAACACCATCTGGCCGCACCTCGGCCCGTCCGAAGCCCGCTTCTGCAGCGAGCCGGAGACCAGGCGGCTGCTCATCGACCGTGTGCGCTATCTGTGGAAGCGAGGTGACTGGCAGACGGCGGGGGAGCTCGCCGAGGAACTGCGCGACTCCTGGCGGGACATGCTCGGCAACGACGACCTGCAGTATCTGTATCTGCGCTTCCACCTCTCCAACATCCTGCGCTCCCAGGGCCGTTACGTGGAGGCGCGAGAGCTGGACGAGGTGACCCTGGAGCGGCAGCAGGCCGTGCTCGGCCCCTCCCATCCGCACACGTACATGACCACCAGTGGTCTCGCCATGGACCTCGGTACGCTCGGCCAGTACGGCAAGGCCATGGAACTGGCCACCGAGGCCCACGAGGGATTCAGCCAGATCTTCCACGAGTCCCACCCGCGCACCCTGGCCGCCGCCAACAACCTCGCGCTCAACCTGCGCATGGTCGGCCAGTACGCGCGCGCCCGCGAGATCGACCAGGACGTCTTCGACAGGCGCACCGAGGTGCTCGGCCCGGAACATCCGTACACCCTCTCCTCGGCCGCCTCACTCGCCCGCGACCTGCGCGAGGTCGGCCGGTACGAGGACTCGGTGGCGCTGCTCAGCCGTACCTACGACAGCTACAAGCAGACCCTCGGCCGGGCCTTCCCCGGCACCCTCGCCGCGGGCAAGAGCCTCGCCGTCTCACTGCGGCGGGCGGGCAGACTGGAGGACGCGCGCCGGCTGACCACGGCGACGCGCAACCGCTACCGCGCCCGCTACGACTACGATCACCCGGACTCGCTCGCCTGCGATCTGAACCTGGCGGCGGACCTGTTCGCGGCCGGGGAGCCGGTCGCCGCGCGGGATCTGGCGCAGGAGGTCGTCGACAAGTACAGGGAGGTGCCGGGCGAGAAGCATCCGTACACCCTCGCCGCGTTCAACAACCTCGGCATCTACCAGTGGGGCTGCGGCGACCCCGAGGCGGCGGAACAGCTGCTGCTCCCCACCATCCGCAGGATGACCGATGTCCTCGGCACCGCCCATCCCCACACACTGTTCTGCACCGTCAACCTCGCCAACGCCCGCGCGGACCTGGGAGAACTGGAAGCGGCGCTGGACACCGAACGGCGGGCCGTCATGAAGCTCCGCGAGGTCCTCGGCGCCCACCACCCGGAGGTCCTCGCCGTCGCCTCCAACATGTGCGTCACGCTCAGCGCGCTCGGCCGCAAGGACGAGTCGGCGGTGTTGCGCGCGGAGACCGTGGAGGAACTCGGCCGGCTGCTCGGCGACGACCACGCGCTGACCCGGATCGCCCGCGACGAACGCAGGATCCACCGCGATCTGGAGCCGCTGGCGGTGTGAGTGGTGGCCCGGCTCTCCCCCTGCCCTCGGCGGGGGAGAACCAGGCCCTAGATGTATTGCCCTAGAGCGGGGCGAGCAGCCAGGTGAGGATCCCGGGAAGGGCGTGCAGCGCGTCGAAGTGCGCGGCGGCCGGTTCCAGTACGGCCGTCGCGCCCGGGATGCGCTGCGCCAGCCAGCGGGAGTGGCCGACCGGCGAGAAGACGTCCTTCTCGCCGTGCCACAGCAGCACGGGCGACGTGATGTCGGCGGGGTCGAACCCCCAGGGGCTGCAGAACGCCAGGGCGTCGTCGATCCAGCCGTACGCCGAAGTGCGCAGCGCCTCCTGGTAGTTGCGCAGCAGCATCGTCCGTACACCGGCGTCCGCGACCACCATCCGGTCGGAGTCGGTCAGCTCCCGGCGCAGATCGTCGAGGAGTCTGACCGGATCCCGCCGGATCTCCGCCGAGCGCAGGATGAACCGCGCGGTGAGCCCGTCCGGGTCGACGGTGGCCCTCGTGTACTCCAGCACATTGGAGGCGGCCATGCCCTCGAACCAGTCCAGACCGTCCGCGTCCCGCGGCGCGAGCGTCACCAGCGCCGCGGCCCTCGTCACCCGGTCGGGCAACAGCGCGGCGCAGGCCAGGGCGTGCGGCGCGCCGCCGGAGCGGCCCACCACGGCGAACCGGTCGAGCCCCAGGGCGTCGGCGATCGCCCGTACGTCCTGGACCACATCGGCCACGCTGCGGCCCGCCAACCGGTCCGAACCGCCGTAGCCGGGCCGGTCGTACGCGATCAGCTGCATCCCGCGCTGGTACAGCACCATGCCGCGCGGGGCCGGGCCCAGCCTGCTGCCCGGGGTGCCGTGCAGCAGGAAAACGGGCCTGCCCCGTGGGTCCCCGAGGCGCTCCACCATCAGATGCCGCCCGTCCGACGCGCGCACCCGACGTCGCACCCGCCGCCTCCTTCGCCATCGGGTCCGGATCTTTCGTATATGCCGTGTACAGCAATACTGTCCTGGCATTCCCCGCCTCTTTGATGATTACCCATCAGAGGGCGGTGTACGGAAGCCCTCCGTGAGCCCGTTCCCCGTCGAGATCTGGACAGGACTAGTCCTTACGGGCCGCCCATGGCCCTGTCGCACGGGGTGTTCGCAAACGAAACCGACCTGTGGTGACCGCCGGTAGTGAAGAAGCAGAGGGCGCATTGGTGGTGTCGTGTGCGCGTCCTGAAGTCGACCTTGTGTGCTACCGACGCGTATCGGAATAGTGGGCTCCCCATCCTCCGTGTCCGGGCACCCCACTTGCCCGAACACGGCCCCCACAGGAGGTCGATGTTGAACCACCGACGTATACCCAAGAGGCGCGCGGCGATGGCAGGTGGAGCCGTCGCCGCACTCGTTGCCGCGGGAGTCACCTTCCAGACTGCGAACGCCAGCGAGGAAAAGCCCTCGTTCACCGTCAAGACTTTGTCGGCCACAGCGGCCGGAAACCTCGCCTCCACCCTGGGCCAGGACCTGGGCGGCGACGCGGCGGGCGCGTACTACGACACCAAGGCCAAGGCCCTGGTGATGAATGTGGTGGACGAGGCCGCGGCCGACGCCGTGCGCAAGGCGGGCGGCAAGGCCAGAATCGTCGAGAACTCGCTGGCGGAGCTGAAGTCCGCCCGGCAGACCCTCACCGACCGTGCCACCATTCCCGGTACCTCCTGGGCGACCGACCCGGTGACCAACAAGGTGGTCGTCACGGCCGACCGTACGGTCAAGGGCGCCGACTGGGCGAAACTCCAGGGAGTCGTGAAGGGGCTCGGCGCGAAGGCGGAACTGAAGAAGACGGCCGGGGAGTTCAAGCCCTTCATCGCCGGCGGTGACGCCATCCACAGCGGCGGCGGGCGCTGTTCGCTCGGCTTCAACGTCGTCAAGGACGGCGAGCCGCACTTCATCACGGCCGGCCACTGCGGCGAGGCGGGCAGCGAGTGGGCCGAGTCGGCAGGCGGCCCCGCCATCGGCACCATGGTCGACTCGCAGTTCCCCGAGAACGACTTCGCGCTCGTCAAGTACAGCGGCGACACCGAGCACCCGAGCGCCGTGAACCTCTACGACGGCGGCTCGCAGGAGATCACCAAGGCGGGCGAGGCGACCGTCGGCATGCAGGTCTCCCGCAGTGGCTCCACCACGCAGGTGCACGACGGCGAAGTCACCGGCCTCGACGCCACCGTGAACTACGGCAACGGCCAGATCGTCAACGGCCTCATCCAGACGACGGTCTGCGCCGAGCCCGGCGACAGCGGTGGTTCGCTCTTCGCGGGCGACACCGCGATCGGTCTGACCTCGGGCGGCAGCGGTGACTGCTCCTCGGGCGGCGAGACGTTCTTCCAGCCGGTTCCGGAGGCGCTGGAGGCGTTCGGCGCCGAGATCGGCTGACGCCGGGGGAACCGGCCCGAGCTGAGCCGAAGGCCCGGGCCGCCCCTGAGGGCGGCCCGGGCCCCAGGTCTGTCTGCTGGATCAGGCCGGGCCGATCCGGTCTGATCCAGAGGGCAGGGCCTGGCCGTGTGTGGCGCGCAGTGCCTGGCGGGCCGCCCAGATCACGGACACCACCGGTACGGCCACGACGGCGCCGATCACCCCGGCGGCGATGGCCCCGCCGATGACCGTGAGAGCCACGACGACCGGATGCAGCCGGACGGCCCAGCCCATCACGATCGGATGCAGCACATGTCCCTCGATCTGGCCGATGACCACGATCAGGGCGATGACCACCGCGGCGATGACCGGGCCCTTGGCCGCCAGTGCCACGATCGCGGCGACGGCGAGCGCGATGGGCGAGCCGATCAGCGGAACGAAGGCGGCGAAGAACTCGAGCAGTGCCAGCGGCACCGCCAACGGGACACCGAGGGCGAAGAGCGCCAGCCCGACCAGGATCGCGTTCGTCGCCGCCACCAGCACGATGCCGTGGGTGTATCCGGTGAACGTCCGCCATGCCGCGCGCCCCGCCACCGACACCCGGTTCCGGGCCGGCACCGGAAACTGCTCGCAGAACCACCCCCACTGCCGGTCGCCCGAGTGCAGGAAGAAGACCGAGCAGAACAGTGCCAGCGCCAACGTCGTCAGCACCTCCACCAGTCGGCCCGCGCCGCTGAGCGCCGTACTGATCAGCTTCGACCGGTGCTCGGACAGGAACTGTCCGATCCTCGACTGGAGGTCCGTGAGGGCTTCGGGGTTCAGCCGGAACGGCGGCTGCTCCAGCCACTTTTCGATGCGTCCGATCCCGGCGCCGAACTCCCGCTGCAGCGTGACCCGCTCATGGGCGACCGTCTCACCGACGAGGGCCAGGACGCCGAGGACGACGACGATGCTGCCGAGCAGCGCCACGGTGACGGCGAGCGGTCGCGGCAGCCGGCGGGCCAGCAGATCGGCCACCGGCCGGAGCATCGCCGTGACGACGAGACCGAGGAAGACGGCGACGCCGATCTCGTGAAAGCGCCCGAGGACCGTGAAGAGGGCGTACACGACGGCGCCGACCGCCAGGAGCCGCCATGCGTACGCGGCGGCGATCCGCAGCCCGGGGGAGACCGGTGGGCCGGTACTCGGCCCGGCGGCTTCCCCGGGGGAGCGGGACACCGGGCGGGCGGGACCGCGCACCGCGCGGCGCGCCGTGCGGATCCGGTGTCGTCGCTGTGCGGATTGCCTGGGCATCGCCCCGACTCGTACCACCGGCCGCGCCCGGGCCAACGTACCGGGCCCGACATTCGCCCGAAGGCACCGCAGACCGGGGGAGGGGCCGGGCGCGTTCGACCAGCCGGGCGCAGATGCGATCGGCCGGCCGGATTCAGGCGCGTTCGACCAGCCGCTGCGCCGCCGAGCGGGCCGAGGCGAGGGCTTGGCGCCGGTCGGCGCCCCGCTGCCCCAGCACCACCCGGGTGCTCAACCCGTCGAGCAGCGCGAGGAGTTCCGACGCGCGGCCCGGCATGTCGAGGCCGGGCACGAAGCTGCACCGGTCCACTCCCTCGGTGAGGAGCGCCTCAAGGTCCCGCTGCCGGCCCCGGTCAAGATCGAGCTTGCGCTCCGGGTCCGAGCGGCGGGCACCCCGGCGGGACGAGGTTCCACCGGCCGGGCCCCGCCCGTCTCGCCGGTGGGGGCCTCG
Source organism: Streptomyces sp. NPDC043870 (assembly GCF_056435785.1). Lineage (NCBI taxonomy): Bacteria > Bacillati > Actinomycetota > Actinomycetes > Kitasatosporales > Streptomycetaceae > Streptomyces > Streptomyces sp. NPDC043870. The sequence goes on along the minus strand of NZ_JBWKDT010000001.1, from coordinate 433,307 downwards.
CCGGCCGCGCGACCTGGGGCCTGTCCGAGGCCCCGCAGCGCGTCACACCGCCCGGCAGCGCACCCAGCACGGACCAGGTATGTGCGCAGGTGGGGCGGGGTCGAACGACGGATAACCCGCCCAGCCCCACGGGGATCGTACGAATGTTCGAAACTTGGTCTATGGTGGAGGTGGGGAGGTGAGAACGGATTGATCCAGGAGGTGCGGGTGCCCGGTTTCACGCATCTGCACACCGCGTCCGGATACTCCGTGCGGTACGGGGCCTCGCATCCGGAACGGCTGGTCGAGCGCGCCGCGGAACGGGGCATGGGCGCCCTCGCCCTGACCGACCGCGACACCCTCGCGGGCGCGGTCCGCTTCGCCAAGGCCTGCGTCAAGGAGGGAGTGCGCCCGCTGTTCGGCGCCGAGCTCGCCGTACGGGAGCACGCGCCCACGGCCGCCGCGCGACGGCGCACACCCGCCAAGGGCGGAGCCTTCATCGACGAGTCCGCACCCCGGGTCACCTTCCTCGCCCGCGACGGTGCCGCCGGCTGGGCAGAGCTCTGCCGGCTGATCACCGCCGCCCACACCGCCGACGGCCGGCCCTCCGTCGACTGGCCCACCCTGAGCGGCCCCGCCGGACTCACCGTGCTGCTCGGGCCGGCCTCCGAGGTGGGCCGGGCGCTGGCCGCCGGCCGCCCCGACCTGGCCGCCCGGCTGCTCGCGCCCTGGCGGGAGCGGTACGGCGACGCGCTGCGCCTCGAAGCCGTGCACCACGGTCTGGCGGGCACGGGCCCCGGCTCGCTGCGGCTCGCCGCCCGCACCGCCGGTTTCGCCGCCGAGCAGGGCGTACGGGCCGTGCTGAGCAACGCCGTACGGTACGCCGACCCCGGCCAGGGCCCGGTCGCGGACGTCCTCGACGCGGCCCGCCGGCTCGTCCCGGTCGACCCGGCCAGGGGACTCGACAGCGGTGAGCGCTGGCTCAAGGGTGCGGACGACATGGTTCGCGCGGCCGAGCTGATCGCCGAGGCCGCCGGATGGCGGCGCGACGCGGCGCACCGGCTGCTCGCCGTCACCGAGGAGACCGCCGCCGAGTGTCTCGTCGACCCCGAGGGTGACCTGGGCATGGGGTACGCCTACTACCCGGAGCCGCATCTCGTCGGCGCCGGCCGGCGCACCGCGCAGCGCGTCCTCGCCTCCCGCGCCGCCGCCGGGATGGTGCTGCGCGGTTACGACCGGATGCCGAAAGCGCGCGAGTACTGGGAGCGGATGCACTCCGAGCTGGACATCATCGCCTACCACGGCAACACCACCTACTTCCTGACGGTTGCTCAGGTCGTCGACGACATCCGCCGCATGGGCATCCGGGTCGCCGCGCGCGGCTCCGGCGCCGGATCCCTGGTGAACCACCTCCTCGGCATCGCGCACGCCGACCCGGTCGATCAGCATCTGCTGATGGAGCGCTTCCTGTCCAAGCGCCGGTTCGCGCTGCCCGACATCGACATCGACGTCGAGTCCGCGCGCCGGCTGGAGGTGTACCGCGCGATCATCGACCGCTTCGGCGAGGAGCGGGTCGCGGCCGTCGCCATGCCCGAGACCTACCGGGTGCGGCACGCCATCCGGGACGTGGGCGCCGCGCTGAGCATGGACCCGGCCGAGATCGACCGGCTCGCCAAGGCGTTCCCGCACATCCGGGCCCGCGATGCCCGCGCGGCGATGGAGGAGCTGCCCGAACTGCGCGAGGTGGCCCGGGAGTACCTGCCTGACGGGGGCCGGTACGGCAGGCTCTGGGAGCTGGTCGAAGGACTGGACGCGCTGCCGCGCGGCGTCGCCATGCACCCGTGCGGGGTGCTCATCTCGGACTCCTCGCTGCTGCGGCGTACGCCGGTGATGCCGACCAGCGGTGAAGTCCCCCACAGCCCTCCGGGCGTGGGAGGTTCCCCCTTCCCCATGTCGCAGTTCGACAAGGACGACGTCGAGGACCTCGGGCTGCTCAAGCTCGATGTGCTGGGCGTACGGATGCAGTCCGCGATGGCGCACGCCGTCGCCGAGATCGAACGGGCGACGGGCCACCGGCTCGACCTGGACGACCCGAAGCAGGTGGCGCCGGGCGACCCGGAGACGTATCGGCTGATCCGCTCGGCCGAGACGCTGGGCTGCTTCCAGATCGAGTCGCCGGGCCAGCGCGATCTCGTCGGCAGGCTGCAGCCCGCGACCTTCCACGATCTGGTCGTCGACATCTCGCTGTTCCGGCCGGGGCCCGTCGCCGCGGACATGGTGCGGCCGTTCATCGCGGCCCGGCACGGACGGGCGCCGGTCCGCTTCCCGCACCCCGACCTGGCCGGACCTCTGGGAGAGACCTACGGAGTGGTGGTCTTCCACGAGCAGATCATCGAGATGGTGAACATCATGACCGGCTGTGGCCGGGACGAGGCCGACCGGGTCCGGCGCGGGCTCTCCCATCCGGAGTCGCAGGGGGAGATCAAGGCGTGGTTCGCGCGGCAGGCGGAGCGGAAGGGATATGCGGCCGAAGTGATCGCGCGGGCCTGGGAGATCATCGAGGCGTTCGGCTCGTACGGCTTCTGCAAGGCACACGCGGTCGCCTTCGCCGTACCGACGTACCAGTCGGCGTGGCTGAAGGCCCACCACCCCGCGGCCTTCTACGCCGGGCTGCTCACGCACGACCCCGGGATGTATCCGAAGCGGCTGCTGCTTGCGGACGCGCGGCGGCGGGGGGTGCCGGTGCTGCCGCTGGATGTGAACCGGTCTGCGGTCGCTCACCGTATCGAACTGGTGTCCGGAGAGGAGGGGAAGAAGGGGGAGAAGGGGGTGTGGGGTCTACGGCTGGCGTTCTCCGACGTCCACGGCATCAGTGAGGCGGAGGCGGCACGGATCGAGGCCGGACAGCCCTACTCCTCGCTGCTGGACTTCTGGGAGCGGGCCCGCCCCGGGCGGCCGGTCGCGGAACGGCTCGCGCAGGTCGGCGCACTGGACGCGTTCGGCGCCAACCGGCGCGATCTGCAGCTGCACATCGCCGAACTGCACCGTACGCAGCGCGGCCTGGCCTCCCACGGTGGCCAACTGCCCCTGGGAGGCGGCCGCAGGACCGCGTCCGTCGGGCTGCCCGACCTCAGCGAGGCCGAGCGGCTCAGCGCCGAACTGGGCGTCCTCGGCATGGACGCGTCCCGCCATCTGATGGCGGACCACCATGGCTTCCTCGACGAACTCGGCGCGATCCCCGCGAAGCGCCTGCGCGATGTCGAGCACGGGGCGACGGTGCTGGTCGCGGGAGCCAAGGCCGCCACCCAGACCCCGCCGATCCGCTCCGGCCGCCGGGTCATCTTCACCACCCTGGACGACGGTACGGGCCTGGTCGACCTGGCCTTCTTCGACGACAGCCACGAAGCGTGCGCCCACACCGTCTTCCACTCCTGGCTGCTGCTGGTCCGCGGCGTCGTCCAGCGCCGCGGCCCCCGCAGCCTCAGCGTGGTCGGCTCCGCCGCGTGGAACCTCGCGGACCTGATCGAGGTCCGGCGTACGGGCGGTCTGGACGCGGTGGCCCAGCGGCTGGCCGCGGCGGACGCGTCCACCGACCCGGCCACCGGTACCGCTCCGGCCGCCGGTACCGCTCCGGCCGCCGGCCGCAGCATCCGCATGCCCACCGGCTACGAGATGAACGCCTGGGCGGATCTCCGGCCCGCGGGTGAAGGAACCGCGGCGGTGAGGAAGTTGTGGCACCAGAGTCCGGGGAGCGCGGGATGACGACAGAGGCATCGGTTCTGTACCTGCGGTTCCGCGGGGCGGACGGGTCGGCGCCGGACGCGGCCGCGTACGCGGGGCTGCTCGGGCTGCTCGGGGCGTTCACCCCGGTGGTGGAGGCGGTGGGGCCCGACGGGGCGCTCGCCGATGTGCGGGGCGCGCTGCGGTACTTCGGGCGGGACGCCGCCGGGCTCGCCGCCGTGATACGGGTACGGGCGCTCGCCCTGTACGGGGCCGACTGTGTGATCGGCGCCGGCCCGAACCCGCTGCTGGCCAGGATGGCGGCGCGGGACGCCGGGCCCGGCACGACCCTGGTCGTGGGCGACGCGGCGGAGTTCCTCGCCGGGCGGCCGGTCGCCGCGCTGCACGGCGTAGGGCCCGCGACGGCCCGCGCCCTCTGCGGATACGGGCTCGACACCGTCGACCGGGTCGCCGCCGCACCCCTCGCCGTACTGCAGCGGATCCTCGGCGCGCGCGCCGGGCGCGAGGTGTACGAGAAGGCCCACGGCATCGACCGCACCCAGGTCGTCCCGAACGCCGCCGCGCGCTCCGTCGCGGCCGAACGCACCTTCCCCCGCGATGAACTGGACCGCGACCGGCACCGCCGTGCCCTGCTCTCGCTCGCCGAGGAACTGGGCGCCCGGATGCGCGGCGACGGCCAGGTGTGCCGCTCGCTGACGCTCACCGTGCGCTACGCCGACCGCACCACGACCACCACGTCGCGCGTCCTGACCGAGCCGACCGCACACTCCGCGGCGCTCACCGGCGCCGCGTACCGGCTCCTCGACGCGCTCGGCCTGCAGCGCGCCCGGGTGCGCGCCCTCGCGCTCCGCGCCGAAGGACTGATCCCCGCCGAGCGGGCCGCGCATCAGCTCACCTTCGACCCGGCCGACGAGAAGGCCCGCCGCCTGGAGGCGGTGGCCGACCGGGCTCGCGCCAAGTACGGCCCGCGGGCGGTCATTCCTGGCTCGCTCGCCGCGTAGCGCCGCGCACACTCCGCCGGGGGGAGCCGGGGGGGGAGTCTTCCATGGGCCTGCCTGGGCCCTCGTGAGCCTTCCACGGGCCTTCCATGGGCCTTCCAGGGTCTTGCCGACCCGATGCTGTGTCTGTGAGTAACCGAACGGACACGGATCTTGCCGGTTCTTTCAGTTTTTACCGACGCGTAACTTCCCACTCTTAGTTACTCGCGCGTACGTTGACATGAGCACAGCCCTCTTCTTGTGGTCCGGGCCGCAGGGTGAATCCCCACATCCCCACATCAGCCTCGCAATTCCCTTGAGCCGCAAGGAGAACGCACGATGCTGTCCTTGAAGCGTGCCCTCAGACCGCTGACCGCCGTCCTGCTGGCGGTGGCGATCGGACTCGCTCCGGCCGCCACCGCCACCGCCACCGCCGCCGAGCCCAGCAGCGGATGGAACAACTACTCGTGCAAGCCGTCCGCTGCCCACCCCCGCCCCGTCGTCCTCGTCCACGGCACCCTCGGGAACTCCGTGGACAACTGGCTCGCCCTCGCGCCGTACCTCGTCAAGCGCGGCTACTGCGTCTTCTCGCTCGACTACGGCCAGCTGCCCGGCGTACCGCTCTTCTACGGCCTCGGCCCCATCGAGAAGTCGGCCGAGCAGCTCGACGCGTACGTCGACAAGGTCCTCGCCGCGACCGGAGCCGCCGAGGCCGATCTGGTCGGCCACTCCCAGGGCGGCCTGATGCCGCGCCACTACCTCAAGTTCCTGGGCGGTGCGGACAAGGTGAACGCCCTCATCGGCCTGGCGCCCGACAACCACGGCACCACGCTCAACGGGCTCACCGGCCTGCTCAAGTACTTCCCGGGCGCGGCGGACCTGCTCAGTTCGAAGACCCCGGGTCTCGCCGACCAGATGACGGGCTCCGCGTTCCTGACCAAGCTCAACGCAGGCGGGGACACGGTCCCGGGCGTCCGCTACACCGTCATCGCCACGAAGTACGACGAGGTCGTCACCCCGTACCGCTCCGGGTTCCTCGACGGACCGGACGTCCGCAACGTAACGCTCCAGGATCTGTGCGCCCTTGACCTCTCGGAGCACGTGGCGATCGGCCTGCTCGACCGGATCGCGTTCCACGAGGTGGCCAACGCGCTGGACCCGGCGCACGCGAAGCCGACGACCTGCGCGTCCGTCTTCGAGTAAATCCCTTCCACATCACTCCGGCACCAACTCCCGTTGCCGGTAAGCCAAGTTGGCTTGCCGGCAACGGGTGCGCCGCGCCCGTTGGCTCTACCATGCATGTAACGGGGGAGGCGATTGATGGTGCTTTCGAGGAAGTCCTTTCACGCCCTGGCGGCAGTGGCAGCCATGCTCCTGATGTCCGGTTGCGCACAGGAGCAGAACCACCGGCGTGAGTCCCTGCCGAGTGCGCAACCCTCGCGCACCGCGGCGCCGTCCACGGCACCGACCGGTGCTGCACCGCCGCACCGCGGCGAGGGGACGACGGACGACCGTACGTCCGGCGCGGGCAGCGGCACGGGCTCCGACGGCACGGGTTCCGACGGCACAGGCGATGCCGCCGGGGGCCGTGACGCCTACGGCGGTGACCCGGTACCGCCCCCCGCTCCGCCGCCCACCGACGCGGGCCGGCCGCCCGCCCCCGGCACGGGGATCGACCCCGGCGGAGGCAGTGAGGGGGGTGACCAAGGCGGAACCACCGACGGCGGTACCGGCGGCACTCCGACGTGTCCGCCTCCCGAGGAGTCGCCCGACCCCTCCGATTCGGCCGAACCGCCTTCGCCCTCCCCGTCGGACGACGATCCGAGCAGCTCACCCGGTCCGGACGAGCCGTCCTCGCCGCCCGGCGACTCCCCGACGCCGACGCCGTGCCTGTCCGAGAGTGCGGACACAATGGTCCCGGACGCCGCGGGCGGCCGGTGACCGGCCGCCGTCCGCGCCCCGTCCTTCTTCCCGGCCGGGGCGATGGGCCCCCTCGCCTGGTCCGCGGCCCCGGGATCCGCGGCAGGGCCACGCGCCGGACGGATCCGGCAGGCCGTGCCGTGCCGGGACCGCCCGCCCGGCCGCCCGAGGCGGCCGAGCCCGCGCAGGGGGCCGCTCCCGGGATGCTCGGGACCCTGGCGGCGGAGGCATCGCTCCTGGCCGCGGTCATGTTCTACCTCGGCGCGGTCTATCTCACCGCGTACTACGACTACTTCCGGGTCGACGCGTTCAACCTGGGCATCGGATTCTCCGAACTGGCCATCCAGGCACTGAACCTGGTGAGCGAACCCGTGGTCGTCGTCGTCACCCTGACCACACTGATCCTTCTTCGTCCGCCTTCCCCGACGCGGCTGCGACTGCCTCCGGGGCCCGCCGCGCTCCTGCGCTACGCGGCCCTCGCGGTGACGCACTCCTACGTGGTCCTGCTGCCCGCGGGAATCCTTGTGTTCGTCCTCGGGCGGCTCCAGCGATTCGCCTGGGCGGCCGCGCTCGCGCTGGCCGTGAGCGTCATCCTGGTGCACCGACGCGCGGCGCACCGGGAACAGGAGGACAGCCAGGGCACCAGTCCGGTGCGCAGGGCGGTGGCGATGGCCGTGAGCGGTGCGCTCGTCCTGTGGGCGGTCAGCCTCGCGGCCAACCAGATCGGAGTGGCCGACGCCCGCCAGACCGGCCGGAACGTCATCCACCGCACCGCCGTCGTCGTCCTCAGCGCGGATCGCCTCAGCCTGGCCGGCCCCGGCATCCGCGTCGAAGACCTCGGCAAGGACGCCCACTTGCGATACCGCTACACCGGGCTGCGGCGACTGATCGAGCGCGGGGGGAGGTACTACCTGCTGCCGGTGGGCTGGAACCGGAAGACAGGCACGACGTACATCATCAACGAGGGAGACGGCATTCGCGTGGAGCTCATGCCCGGCACACAGTGAAGCGAGCCGGGCATGAGCTCATGACCGCCGTGCCGCCCGCGTCAGCGGCTGTGACGACCGCCGGCCGGGGTGGCCTTGCGGCGGGCCGTGGCGAACATGACCGCGGCACCGAGCGCGAGGACGGCGGCGCCGCCGACGGCGAGGTACGGGGTGTTGCTGTCGCCGCCGGTCTCGGCAAGGTTCTCAACGGCACTGTTGGGAGCCGGGGCGTTGGCGGTGTCCGCGGCCTCCGTGGTCTCCGCCTGCGGGGCGGCCGTGGTCTCCGGAGCCGTCGACGGCTGCTCGGAGTGGTCGTCCCCGCCGTGACCGCCGTGGTCGACCGTGGACTTGTCCGTGCCGTCCTCGATCTGCTCCTCGGAGGGCGCGGACGCGGTCGGCGCCGGCGCGCCACCGGGCGCGGAACCACCGTTGTCCTGGCCGAAGACCACGTCCGAGCAGGTGTAGAACGCCTCGGGGGAGTCGGACCGCTGCCAGATCGAGTAGATCAGGTGCCGCCCGGACCTGCCCGGCACGATGCCGTCGAAGACGTACTCCCCGTTCACCAGCTTCGGGTCGGTGACCTTCGCGAACGGCTGCGCCTCCAGGTCCGACCACTTCAGCGGCTTCGACGGGTCGTACCCCTCCTTCGTGATGTACAGCTCGAAGGAGCCCTTGTGCGGGGCAGTGCCCTTGTAACGGAACGTGTGGTTCCCGGCAGCGAGCTTCGACGACGGCCAGTCCGCACGCGGCAGATCCAGTCCCTTGTACTTGTCCCGGCCCGCACTGCACAGTTTGCCGTCCGGAATCAGCTGCTTGTGGTTGCCCGCCGCATTGGCGATGTTGACCTCGTTCCAGTCGTAGAACGCCTGAGGCCCACTGGCCGCGACCGCCGCCTTGCACGCCGCCGACTGCGGGCTCTCCGGCCCCTCGGCGTAACAGGCGGACACCCGGCTGACCGGATCCGTCATCGACCCGTGCGCGGCGGCCGGGGATGCGGCCAGCCCGGTCAACGCGAGCGGCGCGACCCCGAGCACGGCGACGGCGGCGGCCCTACGGCGAGCGGTCATGATGACGATCTCCTTCAACAGCGGCGTATGGGGGGAGGGGGGATCCGGGGCGCGGGGTCCGCTGCGGCGGCACAGCCCCCCGAAACCATCAGCGGCACCGACGCTCGAACCCCGCCCCGGCGATCAGCAAGCTAGTCCCTCGAAACCGCGAAATCGCCTGCTGGGACGGGGTGATGGCGATCCTTATGCTCGCTTTAAGGGTGGGGTAAGAGGGGGCTCAGGAACGGTGCGGAGAGCGCACGCGTGACCACGGGGTTCGGGGCGCGATCGTCCGTGGTCCTCCATGGGGAGCCACCTCCTGTCGCCGCCTTTGGCTCCCCATGTAGCTCCCCACTGTGCCCACGCGGCGGCACAGACGTGGAAGAACCGATGATGTGCCGCGGTGTCTGCCTCGGGACTGCAATCCGATACCGCGCTCAGCAATTGGGGGAGTGATCTCATTGAGTTTCGGCCAATCCACCTGCCCCACGGCCCGTTGCGCGCAATGTCGTCTTTGTGATCTGGCGGCTCCGCGCACAGCAGCTGCTGGGCCGCCGTACTGGACTCGCCGCTTTACGAGGGGCCTCGCGCCCAGACCACCCTTCAACGCCGGCACCAGGTCCACGGCCTGCTGGACCAGGGCGTGGGTCTGCTCGAACGCGCCCGCCGGCCGACAACCTCAAGACCGAACATCACAACCTCCTGGCACGGCTCACCGTCGCCTGCCCCGAGATGACTCAACTGGCCGTCAAAATCAGGGACTTCGTCGGAGCCGACCACTTCACTCGCCGCGATCCCGAACGCGCCATGCGCCGCATGATCAAGGAAGCCAACAGCCTTGGACTGACCATCCGCTTCGAACCGATCACAGCCTGACCCACCCGATCAGGGAATCATTTTCGTGTCAGTCCCGGGGCAGGTGCTCATTCGCATACGTACAGGTACTCATGGGCTGTGTGTTGCTGGTGCGATGTAGTGTTCTTGGCTGGTGTGATCCGCAGGGGTGAACGGGGGCTACGCATGGCGTGGGACGAGTGGGAACAGATAAAAGCCGATGTGACCGATCGGCAGTCCGTTGCGATGCGGCTCAACCAGGTTCCGGTTGAGCCCAGCTCCGGGCCCAGCGCCGTGACAGGCGGCCTGAAGTCCAGCAAGAAGGCGTGGGCCACGGCCGGCGAAGGGGTGGGCTCCCTTCGCCAGAGCATCGGCGCCGGGCTGACCAAACTGGAGGACGGCCAGGCAGGGCTCGGCGCAACCACGGGTTGTCTGAGCGCGGCCGCGCAGAAGGACGTGTACGACTCCTGGAAGAAGTACGCCGAAAGCGTCAGCGAGCGGTGCGGCTCACTCCAGAGCATCCTGCAGCAGGTGGGCCGCGACCTGTTGACGTCCGATGAGGCGGTCAAGGGCGAGATGGGCAAGCTGAACCTCAAGTACGCGGACACGGACGCCGTCGGCGGCCAGGCGAAGGGCCGGTGACGGCGGGATGGACTATGCCACCCTCAAGGCCTTCAAGCCCTCCGAGTACGAGGACGCCGCCGACGGGTACCTCTCCATGGGCAACGTGGCCCAGGCAGCCAAGGAGCGCGTCGAGAACACCGTGGCCGCAGGCATGCGCAAGACGTTGGAGGGTGAGGCAGCGGAGGCGGCACAGAAGCAGCTTCAAGCCCTGGCGAAGAACTTCCATTACATCCAGGCCGAATGCGGCGTGATCAGCACGGCCCTCAACGGGTTCGCCTACGACATGGCGGCCGCCAAGCGGAAGCTGGACGCGGCGATCGGGGACGCCCAGGCGGACGGCTGCACGGTGAACGGGGACGGCTCGGTCACGTTTCCGGCGGGTCAGAAGCCCGGCGACGAGAAGGTCGCTGATGGCGGCACGGTGACGGGGAGTGCCGGAGGCAGCCCGACTTCCGATGCCCTGGAGCGCCAGGCGGCGAACATCCACCCGAACCCGAACTACGGCAAGGCGATGGGGTACGCGAACCGGATCGCCGACGCGCTCAAGGAAGGCACGGACGCGGACACGAAGTGGGCGCCGAAAATACAAGCCCTCAAGGCCGATGACGACCTGACAGTGTCCGCCCGGGACTGGACGGACGTCACGTCGGACACGGGGGGCGTGCGCGACGCGGCCGATGCCTACCTCGACACGATCAAGCCACCGCCCAAGAACAACTTGCCCCAGGACAACGCCAACTGGTGGAACGGTCTCTCCCAGGAGCAGCGCGACGCCTACGTCTCCATGCACCCCGCGAGCATCGGAGCGCTCGACGGCCTTCCCTCCGCCGTACGCGACGACGCGAACCGGATGGTGCTCGCCGAGGCCCGAGGTGCCGCGCAGGTCGAATACGAGACCTGGCTCAAGAAGCATCCGGAGCCCACGCGGTACACGGACTACATCAACCCCATGACCGGCACCATCATGAAGGGGGTCAAGGTCGACAGCGTGGCGTGGAAGGAATGGGAAGAAGCACGGAAGAGCGCCCACAAGTCCATCGACGGCATGGACGCGATCCAGAACCGCTTCGACCAGACCGGCAAGGAAGGACTACCCGAGGCGTATCTGCTGGGCTTCAGCACCGAGGGCGACGGCCGCGCGATCCTCGCCAACGGAAACCCGGACACCGCGGATCACCAGTCGGTCTACGTGCCGGGTACGACAGCGGAGCTCGGAAAGATCGAGGGCGACATCAACCGCTCGGTCAGTGTGTGGAGATCGGCCGACGACAATGCCGGTGGTAAGTCCGTCTCCACCATCACCTGGCTCGGATACGACGCGCCTGATTCCGTACCCAAGGACGCCCCGTTCGAGCACTACGCGTACGACGGCGCACCGGCGCTCAACCGGTTCTTGGACGGTCTGGAAACGTCGCACACCGGCGATACGGCACCGCACCGTACCGTGATCGGCCATTCGTACGGGACGACCCTGGTCGGCGCGGCGGCCCAGACAGGGGACCTCAACGCCGATGACGTCATCTTCGCGGGCAGCCCCGGCGTCAAGGTGTCGGGTGCCGATGAGATGGATGTCCCCAAGGGCCATGTGTGGAACGAGGAAGCCAAGGGGGACGTGGTCCCGGATCTCGGCCGCTATGGACACGGCGGGGACAGCTTCAGAATTCCCAGCGATGAGAAATTCGGCGCCAACCAGATGACCACGGACACCGAAGGCCACAGCGGCTACTGGGATGAGGGGTCGACAAGTCTGCTGAATCAGGCCCTGGTGGTAGTGGGGAAGGGCGATAACGTGCGCCTGGAGCCGCCGCCCAACCCATTGACGAGTGAAGAAGTAATGCGTTCGAAGTAGGAGAGCTCAGACGTGACGACCAGAACGCGTGCCTCCGTGCTCGCGGTACCCCTTGTACTCACTGTCCTGACCGGATGTGGAATGACTGACGACAAGAGCGATGGCGTCCCGTTCGCGGGCACGAGCACTTCGGGAGACGCCGCCGACACGATGAAAAATGTCTCCAGCGGTATCTACGACCTGATCGGCGTGAAGGGAAAGGCGTCAGACAGCCTTCCGGGAGTGATGGACTGCTCAGGCAAGGACACAAAGACATACTTCCGCATCTTCCATCCGTGGAGCTTCACCCCTGCCTCGGCGAGCGACCTCGGCGAGGCGATGGAGCGGCTCAAGAGAGAACTGCCCAAGCACGGGTGGGAGATCGTCGAATACGGACCGGATACCAGCAAGAACAGAAACATCAACCTGACCGCCGACAACGACGAGAAGAAGGCCAGCGTCAGGGTCATCAAAATGGCCAAGGATGACCCGCCGAGGCTGAGCCTGAACCTGGTGTCCGGTTGCTACAAGGTCCCGGACGGCGAAAAGGTCGAACGCTTCTGAGGATCGGACGGGCTAGTCATGGGTGCGTGGCTCTGGCACTCATTGGGGTGAGGAGCGTGTCCGACCATCGGCCCGGGCGGTTAGGGCAGCGACTCGACCAATTGTCGAGTCAGGCATGGTGTCGCCACCATCGCTGTCACGAATACCGTCGTTTTGGTGCGAAACGCGATCATGGGCGCCGAGACCGGTACGGGCGGTTGCGCAACCCCTGACCAACACCTGGCAGTCCCATGTCCGCACTGTCCAGGGCGGCGCTCACGCCTCCCCGGACCGCCGCCGCAACCTCACCCGAGCCGCCGGTACCGCCGCTCCGGACGCCCCGTTCCCCCGTACTTGAGCGTCACCTCCGCGCGCCCCGTCTCCGCGAAGTACTCGAGGTAACGGCGGGCGCTCACCCGGGACAGGGAGCCCGCCTCGGCGCATTCCGAGGCCGAGACGCCCTCGGGGTGGGCGCGGAGGACGCGGTCGACCAGGTCGGCGGTGTGGGCGGCGAGGCCCTTGGGGAGTTCGCGGGAGCCGGGTGGGCGGGTGCCGAAGATCTGGTCGACGTCCTCCTGGCGGGCCTCGTCCAGTGCGTCGAGCCGGGTCCGCAGGGATGCCACATGCCTCATCTGTTCCTGGAGCGCCGCCTGGCTGAAGGGCTTGATCAGATAGTGGAGGGCGCCGGCGCGCAGTGCGGAGCGGACCGTTCCGGCGTCGCGGGCGGCCGTGATGAACAGAACGTCGGCGGGCTGCCGGTCCTTGTCGCGCCCCTCCGCCGCGCGCAGCTCGCGCAGCACACGGATGCCGTCCATGTCGGGCAGATAGATGTCCAGCAGCACGAGATCAGGGTGCAGCCGGTCGGCCGCGCGCAGCGCTTGGGCGCCGCTGTGCGCCACCCCGACGACCGTAAAACCGGGCATGACGGACACGTAGCGGCTGTGCAGCTTCGCGACCATGAAGTCGTCGTCCACCACCAGCACGTTCACCGGGAGTCACCTCGCGAAGCCGGTCCGGTCAGCCCTGGGTTTCTGCTCTTCGACCGGGGGTCCGGGGGTGGTCCCCCGGGAAAGCGCAGCGTCACGCCGACACGCTAAGCGGCGACCGCAAGGACCACAACGTCCGTTGATTCCGGAAGAGAGACAGCTTCTTAACGCCCGGGCAACATGTGGGCCACTTCACAAGGTCCCTGATCTGCTCGAAAGGCGGCACGCGTGCGATTGCGCACTCCACTCGCCCTGCTCGGGGCGGCGCTGCTGGTGCTCGTGGGCCCGCCGCTGCTCACCACCGGCAGTGGCGCCGATACCGGCACCCAGATTCCCGGCCTGCGCTTCATGGTCCCCAATTCGCCCGGCGGCGGCTACGACATCACCGCCCGTACGGCGGCCAAGAACGCCGAGGACGCCGGGCTCACCCACAACATCGAGGTGTTCAACCTGCCCGGGGCCGGCGGCACCGTCGGCCTGACGCGGCTCGTCGGCGAGCACGGCAACGGCAAGCTCGCCATGTCCATGGGCCTCGGGGTGGTCGGCGCCGTCCACACCAACAAGTCGCCGAAGAGTCTCGCCGACACCACCCCGATCGCCCGGCTCACCGAGGAGCAGGACATCGTGGTGGTCGCCAAGGACTCCCCGTACAAGACCGTCCAGGACCTCATCGACGCCTGGAAGAAGAACCCGGGCAAACTGCCCGTCGGTGGCGGCTCCTCGCCCGGCGGGCCCGACCATCTCGCCCCGATGCTGATGGCGCAGGCCGCGGGCATCGCACCCAGGTCCGTCAACTACATCCCCTTCGACGGCGGCGGCGAACTGCTCGCCTCGATCCTCGGCAACAAGGTCGCCTTCGGCGTCTCGGGCGTCGGCGAGTACCTCGACCAGATCAAGTCGGGAGAGCTGCGGCTGCTGGCTGTGACCGGCCCGAAGCGGGTGCCCGGACTGGACGCCCCCACCCTCCGTGAGGCCGGACTCGACACCGACTTCACCAACTGGCGCGGCATCGTCGCCCCGCCCGGGCTCTCCGACGCCGAACGCGACAAGCTCATCGGCCTCGTCCGGAAGCTGCACGACTCCGAGCAGTGGCGGGATTCGATGAAGAAGAACGGCTGGGACGACGCCTTCCTGCCCGGAGACGAGTTCGGCGATTTCCTCGACGAGCAGAACACGCGCGTCGACACGGTGCTGAAGGAGCTGGGGCTGTGAGCAGCACGGAAACCACGACGGAAACCACGACCGGCGCCACGTCGGCGTCACGCCGCTCCTGGGTGCGGGAACACTCGGAACTCGGCGTCAGCCTGCTGCTGTTCCTCATCGGGGTGCTCGTGCTGACGGACGCGCTCACGATGGACGTCGACATCGCACAACGCGGTCCGATCGGGCCCAGGACCGTCCCCGTCGTCGTCGGCACCGGCCTGCTCCTCGTCGCGGCACTCCTCGCCGTCGACGTACTGCGCGGCGGTCGCGGAGAGTCCGAGAGCGGCGAGGACATCGACCTGTCCGAGCCCGGCGACTGGCGTACGGTGCTGCTGCTCGCCGGGGTCTTCCTCGCGGGCGCCGTCCTCATCGGCCCGCTCGGCTTCCCCGTCTCCGGGGCGCTGCTCTTCTGGGGCTCGGCCTACGCGCTCGGCAGCCGCCACCTCCACCGCGACCCGCTGATCGCGGCCGTTCTCTCCCTCATCACCTTCTTCGTCTTCAACAACCTGCTCGGGGTTCCGCTGCCGGGTGGCCCGCTGATGGGGGTGCTCTAGCCGATGGATTCGCTCAACTCCCTCCTCGACGGTTTCGGGACGGCGCTGACGCCGGTCAATCTCCTCTGGGCCGCGCTCGGCGTGCTGCTCGGCACGGCGATCGGCGTTCTGCCCGGCATCGGACCCGCGATGGCGGTGGCGCTGCTGCTGCCGGTCACGTACGGACTCGAACCGACCGGCGCCTTCATCATGTTCGCCGGCATCTACTACGGCGCGATGTTCGGCGGCTCCACGACATCCATCCTGCTCAACACACCCGGTGAGAGCGCGGCCGTCGTCGCGGCCATGGAAGGCAACCCGATGGCCAAGTCGGGCCGCGGCGCACAGGCGCTCGCGGCGGCCGCCGTCGGTCACTTCGCCGGTGGCATGATCGGCACGACCCTGCTGGTGGCCCTCGCCCCGACCGTCGCCGAACTCGCCGTCGACATCGGCGCACCCGACTACTTCGCCATCATGGTGCTGGCGTTCATCGCCGTCACGTCCGTGCTCGGCTCGTCGAGAATCCGAGGGCTCGCCTCGCTGCTCATCGGTCTCACCCTCGGCCTGGTCGGCCTGGACCAGATGACCGGGCAGCAGCGGCTCACCTTCGGCTCGCTCCAGCTCGCCGACGGCATCGACGTCGTCATCGTCGCCGTCGGACTCTTCGCGATCGGCGAAGCGCTGTGGGTCGCCGCGCATCTGCGACGCACCGCCGGAGAGGCGATTCCCGTCGGGCGGCCGTGGCTCGGCAGGTCCGACGTCCGCAGAACCTGGAAGTCATGGCTGCGCGGACCTGTGATCGGCTTCCCGTTCGGCGCCATCCCGGCCGGCGGCGCGGAGATCCCCACGTTCCTCTCCTACGTCACCGAGAAGCGACTCTCCAAGCACAAGGAGGAGTTCGGCAAGGGCGCGATCGAAGGTGTGGCGGGACCGGAGTCGGCGGCGTCCGCCTCCGCCGCGGGCACGCTCGTCTCGATGCTCACCCTGGGCCTGCCGACGACCGCCGTCGCGGCCGTGATGCTCGCCGCCTTCCAGCAGTACGGCATCCAGCCCGGACCGCTGCTCTTCGAACGCGAACCGGACCTGGTCTGGGGTCTGATCGCCTCGCTCTTCGTCGGCATGGTCCTGCTGCTCGCGCTCAACCTGCCGCTCGCACCGCTGTGGGCGAAGCTGCTGCGGATCCCGCGGCCGTACCTCTACGCGGGGATCCTGTTCTTCGCGGCGGTCGGCGCGTACGCGGTGGGCGGCGAGACGCTGGACCTGGTGATCCTGCTGATCATCGGCCTGATCGGCTTCGGCATGCGACGGTACGGGCTCCCCGTGCTCCCCGCGGTCATCGGGGTCATCCTCGGCCCCGCCGCCGAGCAGCAGCTGCGCCGCGCGCTCCAGATCAGCGACGGCAGCGTGACCGGCCTGGTCAACACCCCGTTCTCGGTGGCGGTGTACGCCGTGATCGTGGTGCTGCTGGCGTGGCCCTTGCTCAAGAAGCTGATCACTCGCCGTCGTAATGTGACGGCATGACCGACGACATCCTCCCCGCCGCCGATGCCGACATACCGCGCGTGAAGGCCGTGACCGACGCGGCCTACCACCACTACATCGAACGGATCGGACTCGTACCGGCCCCGATGGAAGCGGACCATACGGCGAACGTGGCGGCGGGGAGGGTGTACGTCACGGGCGATCCCATCGTCGGCGTCCTGGTCCTGATCCCCGCGGCCGACCACCTCTACCTGGACTCGATCGCCGTTCACCCCGACGCCCAGGGCACGGGCCTGGGCCGGCGCCTGCTGGCCTTCGTGGAATCGCACGCACGGGAGCTCGGCCTGCCCGAGGTCCGGCTGCTCACCAACGCGAAGATGTGGGAGAACCAGAAGATGTACGCGCGGTACGGCTACCAGGTCGTCGAGCGGCGCATCGAAGGCCCCTACGACCGCATCCACTACCGCAAGCCCCTTCTCTGAGCGGCCCGTTGTCAGTGGTGGCTGCGAGGATCGGACGCATGACGACGATCGACTGGGACGCTGCCGCGGACACCTTCGACGACGAGCCCGATCACGGGCTGCTGGATCCTGCCGTGCGCGCGGCGTGGGCCGCGCGGATGGCGGACTGGCTGCCCGGCGAGCCGTCGGACGTGCTCGATCTGGGGTGCGGTACGGGCAGCCTCGCCCTCCTCGCCGCCGAGCACGGCCATCGGGTGACCGCCGTGGATCTCGCGCCGCGCATGGCCGCGGCCGCGCGCCGCAAGCTCGCGGGTACGAGCGCCGAGGTGCTCGTCGGCCCGGCGGACCGGCCCCCGGTGGGGGAGAGGCGGTTCGACGTCGTCCTGGTCCGCCATGTCCTGTGGGCGCTGCCCGACCCCGAGGCGGCGCTCGGCCGGTGGGCCGCGCTGCTGCGGCCGGGAGGGCGGCTGGTGCTGGTCGAGGGGGTCTGGGGCGAGACCGGGCTGCCGGCGCAGCGGCTGACCACGGCCCTCGCGCCGCTCACCGACCACGTCCGGCTCGAACGGCTCTCGCAGGACCCGGCCTTGTGGGGCCGTGCGGTGGACGACGAGCGGTACGCACTGGTGGCGTACATGGCACCGTCCCGACGGCACAGCGAGGTCGTGGACGTCCATCTCGTCCTGCGCAGGGGCGGCGAGGTCCTGCTGGCCCGCCGGGCGGGCACCGGATACGGGGACGGGTTGTGGAACGGTCCGTCCGGGCACGTCGAGGACGGTGAGGACGTGCGCGAGGCGATGGCGCGCGAGGCGTTCGAGGAGATCGGGATCGAGCTGGCGCCGGACGATCTGCGCGTCGCGCTGGTGATGCAGCACCGCGGGCCGGGAGATCCGCCCCGGACGGGCTGGTTCTTCGAAGCGGAGTACGGCACGGGCGGCGAGCCGTACAACCGGGAGCCCCACAAGTGCTCCGAGCTCGCATGGCATCCGCTCGCCGCGCTCCCGGACGACATGGTGGCCTACTGCAGGGCCGGGTTCGAGGCGTACCGCACGGGGGAGCGGTTCGTCGTCCACTGGCACGAGGACGACGACCCGATCGCGTACGATCCCGGCCTGCCGCAGCGGGCGGTGCCGCTCCCGGTTACGGCTGCCGGTCGAGCAGCGTGACGAACCGGCCCTCCCGGGCGAGGAGTTCGAGCGTGTCCAAGGCGCGCTCGGCCTCCTCGGCGGCCCGCGGATCGGTGACCGCGAGGCCGCTCTCGGCGAACTCGTCCTCGTCCAGTCGGAGGATCTGCGTACCGTCGGCCGACACCCACAGATCCAGGTCCAGATCCTCGACGACCAGCTCTTCACCGGAGACGACGGCCGGCCGAGTGATGTCGCAGTACCAGCCCTTCAGCGTGCCGTCGGGCCCGCGCACCTCCTTCACGGCGTACCACCGGTCCCGCCAGTAGTGCTCCGTGAAGAGGTCACCGGGCTCGAAGCGGACGAACCCGAAGTCCCGCACGCCCGCACCGGCCCAGGGCGCGCGGACGGTGACGCGGGTGCCGTCGTCGGCGACGACCTCCGCCGGGTAGCGGATCTTCGTACGGCCGGCCTTGACCAGGACGACGTCAACCCAGCGTGCGGACATGCCGTACCTCCGTCGCGCAGATCTCGTAGCCGAACCACTTGTTGATCGCCAGCATCGGGCCGTTGCCGGCGTCGTTGCCGGTGAAGGCCTGCGTGAACCCGGCGGCGCGGGCGCGGTGCAGCGAGTCGTTCTTGGCGAGCTTGGCCAGCCCCCGCCCGCGGAAGGCGCGGGCCGTGCCCGTCATCACCGTGCCGTAGCGGGTCGAGCCGTCCGTACGGGCCAGGCTGAACGCCACCGGGCGGCCGTCCACCACCGCGACGGACGTCAGCTCACGGCTGGCCAGCGGATGGTCCCAGGTCTCGGTCAGCCAGTGCCCGTAGTCCGTGAACTCGACACCGACATCGCTCGGTTCGTCCGCCGTCGTCTCCGCGTCCAGTTCGAAGAGCGGCCGCGGGTCGGCCGCGAAATCGGCGCCGGAGAGGATCCGCACACCGGCGGGTGGCGTCCGCAGCGGCGGGAGGTCCCCGCCCGCCAGATCGAGGCGGAGGAAGTGCGCCGAACGGCTCGCCCGGTAGCCGCAGCGCTCGGCGAAGGCACGGTTCGCCGGCTCGTCCAGCACCCAGGAGTAGACGCTCGTCGCGCCCGCCTCCGTGAGGTGCTCCTCCGCGGCACGCACGATCATCGACCCCGCGCCCCGCCCGCGCCGCTCCGGATGGACGTAGACATTCGCGTAGCCGACGCCCGGCTCCGGACTGTCGTACGCGAGCCCCACCTGCGCCGTGCCGATGATCTCGCCGCTCTCCTCGGCGACCAACGGCCGGTATCGCGCGCGGGGGTGCGCGTGCGTCACGTCGAAGCTCACGGATGCGGCACTGGCCAGCATGAACGGGAGGGCTGCGCGCCGGACCGCGGCGAATCCCTCGGCGTCCTCGGGGCGGAAATCCCGGACGATCACAGTCATGGATCCGCACGCTACGCGCGAGCCCTGCGCGCATGCCTCCCATTTTCCGGCGGCGGGGCCGAAGTGCGCGACAATCACTCCGTGACCTTGAAAATCGTCATCGACACGGACTCCGCCTCCGCGCCCTACGAGCAGCTCCGCTCCCAGATCTCGGCACAGGCCCGCTCGGGCAGGCTGCCCGTCGGCTACAAACTGCCGACCGTCCGGGGCCTCGCGGAGGAGCTCGGGCTCGCGGCGAACACCGTCGCCAAGGCGTACCGCGCCCTGGAGAGCGACGGGGTGATCGAGACCCGCGGCCGCAACGGCACCTTCGTGGCCGCCGCGGGCGAAGCGGCGGAACGCCAGGCCGCGGCGGCGGCCCAGGCGTACGCCGAGCAGGCCCGACGTCTCGGGCTGTCCCGGGCGGACGCGGCGTCGGCGGTCGAGGACGCGCTACGGGCGGTCTACGAGGCCTGACCTCGTGGTGGGCAGTCGTTCCTCTCCCAGGACGAAGTATCGGGGTGAGCCACAGCGCAACGACTGCCCGCACCCTGCGTCACAGATACAGCCCCGCGTCCGCCCCGTCGTGCTGCGACGGGACCGACGCCGGGGTCGTCCCGCGTCGCAGCGCGTACAGCTCGGCGAGCGTCGCGCCCTCGCGGCCCACGCCTTCCTCGGTGCCGAGCCAGGACACCGCCTCGTTGCGGGTCAGCGAGCCGACCTCGATGCGCGCCAGACAGCGGCCCGGCCGGACCACCGCGGGGTGGAGCCGCTCCAGGTCCTCGTTGGTGGTGACGCCGACCAGCACGTTGCGGCCCTGGCCCAGCAGCCCGTCCGTCAGGTTCAGCAGGCGGGACAGGGCCTGGCCCGCTGTGTGCCGGGCCTCGCCGCGGATCAGCTCGTCGCAGTCCTCCAGGAGCAGCAGCCGCCAGCGGCTCTTCGCCGTGCCCTCGTCCTCGCCGATCGCGATGTCCATCAGATAGCCGACATCGTTGAACAGCCGCTCCGGGTCGAGCACACAGTCGACCTGGCACCAGTCCCGCCAGGAGCGGGCCAGCGTCCGCAGGGCCGATGTCTTGCCCGTACCCGGCGGACCGTGCAACAGCAGCAGCCGTCCCGCGATGTCGTCGGGTGTCACCTTCATCAGCCGGTCCATCGCATCGGCCACCGGCGCCGTGTAGTTGGGCCTGATCTCGGCCCAGGTGCCCGCGCTGATCTGGCGGGTGGTGCGGTGCGGGCCACGGCGCGGGGACACGTACCAGAAGCCCATCGTCACGTTCTCGGGCTGCGGCTCCGGCTCGTCCTGGGCGCCGTCCGTGGCCTGCTGGTGGATCTTCTCGGCGAGCTCTGAGCTGACCGCGGTGACGGTGACGTCGGCACCGCGGCTCCAGCGGGAGATCAACAGGGTCCAGCCGTCGCCGTCGGCGAGGGTGGCGCTGCGGTCGTCGTCGCGCGCGGCGCGCAGCACCCGGGCGCCCGGCGGCAGCAGCGTGGCGCCGGGCTTGACGCGGTCGATCGTCGAACTGTGCGAATACGGCTGCTCGCCCGTCGCGAAGCGGCCGAGGAACAGCGCGTCGACGACGTCCGACGGCGAATCGCTGTCGTCGACGTTGAGCCGGATCGGCAGAGCGTCCTCAGGGTTGGCAGTCATGGCGCCATGATCCGGCACTGCGGTCCTCCGCGCACGATGTTTTGGCGTGTGGCGCTACGTACCGGTTTCGCACTCATGTGTGGAGCCGCCGCACCGCCCTCCGGGCTGCCCGCACGACGGCGTAGCCCTTCGTCAGCGCCCGGTCCCGGGCGAAATTGCGTGTGACGGCCCGGCCTTCGACGAGCCGCTCGAACTCCTCGATGCCGGTGGAGCGCCGTACGGTCACCCGCTCCAGCGCATACGGTCCCTGACGCCGGCGGGCCGGCGCATTGCCCACGGCCAGCGACTGGGTGAAGCCGACCGCCCGCACCATCTGCCTGACGCGGCGGCTGGAGTAGCCGTACGGGTAGGCGAACGAGACCGGATCCGTTCCCAGTTCCTCGGCGATGATCTCCTTGCAGCGCAGGGTCTCGAAGCGCAGCCGGGCGTCGTCGAGCTGGTCGAGCTGCGGATGGGTGTGGGTGTGGCCGCCGATCTCCGTGCCCGCGGCGGCCAGATCCCTTACCTGGTCCCAGTCGAGCATGGTGTCGAGGGCGCCGCCTTCCTCGTGCGCGCCGCGCAGCCATCCGGTCGACACGAAGAGGGTGGCGGCGAAGCCGTGCTCGGAAAGGACGGGGAGGGCGTGCCGGTGCACACCCTCGTAGCCGTCGTCGAAGGTGATCAGTACGGGCCGCGGCGGCAGCGGTTCCCCGCGTCGCCAGGCCTGACCGAGCCGGGCCGTCGTGATCGGGGTGAATCCGCGCTCGCCGAGCAGCGCCATCTGCTCGGCGAAGGCGTCCGGTGATACGGACAGTCCGAGTGTCGCCGGTGCGGGCCGGTGCCCGACCGCGTGGTACATGAGGATCGGGACGGCCTGGTCCGCGGCCCGGGTCGCGGCCTGGTTCACGGTGACGACTCACCTCCCGTGCCAGGGCCGGTCCGGCCCCCGGGCGCGTAGGCGGTGATCGGGCCGTGCGAGAACGCCACCCCGGCGCGGGTGCGCACGCTCGCCAGTGCGTAGCCCGCCGCCGCGGTGGCGACACCGGCGACGATCGCGCCGGCCCGGCCCGCTCCGCCCCGGCGCCCCAGCAGTGCGTCGCGCAGCCCGCGGGCGACGCCCGCCGGGAGCACCCGGGTGGTGTACCGCCGCTCGGTCTCCAGGCCCTTGCCGCTGCCGACGCTGTGCGAGACCAGCGCCTTGGACAGGCCTTCGGCGTAGGTACGGGTACGGAAGTAGCCGAACCTCTCGCGCCCGGCGGGGACCTTGTGGTGGATGACGGCGCGGTCGTCGATCAGCAGCACCGCGTGCGGGAGAGCACGGCTGAGCCGGATGCACAGCTCGGTCTCCTCGCAGCCCAGCGGCCGTTTGTCGCCGTCGCGTCCGATGCCGGTGGCGAAGCCGCCCGTGGCATCGAAGGCGGCACGCCGGAAGGACGCGTTGCCACCGAGGACGTTGCGCACCCGGACACGTCCGCGCGGCAGCCCCCGGTACGTACAGCCGACGACCCAGTCGAACTCCTCGGGGAACCATGCCGGTCTGCGGCCCGATGCCCAGGCCGGCACGGTCCGCCCGCCGACGGCCATGACCCGCGGATCGTCGTAGCCCTCGTCGAACCAGCGCAGCCAGTCGCGCTCGGCCACGGCGTCGTCGTCGAGGAAGGCGACGATGTCGCCGCGGGCCGCGGCGATTCCGGTGTTGCGCCCGGCGGAGAGGCCGCGGGGGCCCGCGTTGGCGAGCACCCGTACCTCTCCCTGTGCCGTGGCGGTCCCGCAGCCCTTGAACTCGTTGCCGAGCCGCTCCAGCAGCGCCGCGTTGTGGTCGACGACGAGGAGTGTCTCCAGGGCCGGCAGCGACTGCTTCCGTACCGAGTCGACCGCCGCGAGGATGTCCTCCCACCGGTCCTCGGTGTAGACGCAGATCACCACGGAGAAGCGCCGGTGAATCGCGTTGCTCACGTGACTCAAGAGACCTCTCCCCGGGGGGCCTTGAGGGTGATGGCGGGCGCACGGCGCGCGGTGCGGCGGACGCCCTTCTCCTGCAGGATCACCTTGAGGACCCGCAGCCCGTCCCGTACGGCGCTGAGGTTGCTGACGCCATGGATGCGCAGGTACTCGTGGCTGGGCACTTCCTGGACCCGCAGTCCGGCCTTGACGACCCGGATGTTCATCAGGGTCTCGATCTCGAAGCCGGTGCAGTCCAGGGTGATTCTGTCGAGGCAGTGACGCCAGAAGGCGTTGTACCCGTAGCAGAGATCGGTGTAGCGGGCGCCGAACTTGGCGTTGACGATTCCGCAGAGGACGCGGTTGCCGAGCTTGCGGATGGGTGTCATGTCGTCGGTGCCGCCGCCGTTGGCGAAGCGTGAGCCCTTGGCGAAGTCGGCGCCGCCGACCAGGGCGGAGACGTAGCTGACGATCTCCTGGCCGTCGGCGGAGCCGTCCGCGTCGACCATGACGATGATGTCGCCGGTGCAGGCGGCGAAGCCGCTGATGAGCGCGTCGCCCTTGCCTCTTCCTGCCTGTTTGACGACCTTGACGTCGGGCCACAGTTCCCTGGCCACATTCACGGTGTTGTCCGTGGAATTGCCGTCGACGAGGACGACTTCATGGATCCATTCCGGCAGTGTCTTGAACACGTACGGAAGGTTCTCCGCCTCGTTCATGGCCGGGATCACGACGCTGACCGGCGGCGCGATCGCGAGATGGGAGGAGATCGGACGGTACTGGGCCGGTATTCGGCCGAGCGTTGTCGTGGCGGTCGCCGTCGCGGTGGCTGTGGTGGCTGTGGTGGCTGTGGTCAGCGGATCTTGACCCGGGACCGCCGGGCGCAGGAACGAGCTCATGAGTCGGTTTCCCTCTCGTCCGGTGGACCGCCCACCCCCGGGCGGTCCGGATGAGTGTCCGGTTCGAAAGGGGGGTTCTCACCATGGCCAGGACGGCATCGATCCCCGTGCAGGTTGGGTGAGTTGGTATTGCTGGCCGCGCGGCACGCGACTCGGCACAAGTGCATGACCGAGCACGGCACCCCCCTACCGCGCCCCGCCTCGGAGTCATCGCGACGCTCGACTCCTCCCCTGGAGTCGCCTTGCACGATGGACCGTTGCGGGTGGATGTACGACGGTATTGATGATTAGGACTGTATGGCAAGACCTGGAACGAGGGCTCACCTTTTTACATCTTTTTCCTCCACGGACGGAAATGCGCAAGACTGTTCCGCATTCCGATGACAAAGAGTAAGAAAGTGATCGCTGCGACAGCGGTGACTCCGCTCATCACCGACCACAGTTCCAGCGCCCGCATCGACTGGGCGACGAGCAGGTCGATCAGGACGGCACCGGCCGCGGACAGGGGCATACGGGCCGCCGGCGGCATGGGGCGCAGCGCCGCGGCGAGCCCGGCGGCCGGTGCGGCGGCGAGGTAGAAGAGCGCGAACGGCGCGCGCAGGGGTGAATCGAGTCCGGCGAGCGCCAGTGTTGCGCCCACTGCTGACGCGGCACATGCTCCGCCCGCGAGCACCGGAAGGACGTCCGTCCGGAGTACGGCCGGCTTGGTGAAGATCGTCTGCATGGGCGTGTTTGCCCCTCAAGATGGCGGATTGCCTGGATGCTGAGGCTTGCCATGCTGCGCAGTGCCCGACGGGCCGTCAAGGAGCTCTTCCGGAGGAGTGCTTGCGGAGCGGTGCTTCCGGGGTGTCAGGAAGTGGTGCGTCCGTGCTCGGCGGGCGACCGCTCGCCGATTGTTCTTGGCATGAACACTTCCGGTGAACTATGGGACATGCTACGACAGTTGAGCAGAGATCCTGCTAATGGGAGGTTCCATGAAACTGTCCCGAATCGCGGCAATCTCATCCTCACTCCTCCTCGGCGTCGTCCTCTCCCTCAGCGGGGCCGGAACGGCGCAGGCCGCGCAGGCGGCGGCGGTCGACTACGTGGCCCTCGGCGACTCGTACTCCTCGGGCCTCGGCGCCGGCTCCTACATCAGCGGCAGCGGCAACTGCAAGCGCACCAATCGCGCCTATCCCGCACTCTGGGCGGCGGCCAACTCACCCTCGTCCTTCGCCTTCACCGCCTGCTCGGGTGCCAGAACGAACGATGTGACGAGCAGTCAGCTCGCTCCGCTCAACTCCGCGACCGACCTCGTCTCCCTCACCATCGGCGGCAACGACGCCGGCTTCGCCGACGTCATGACCACCTGTGTGCTGCAGTCCGAAGCCAACTGCATCGCCCGTGTCGAAGAGGCGAAGCGCTACGTCGACACCACACTGCCCGGGCGGCTCGACTCGGTGTACAGCGCGATCAGCACCAAGGCGCCGGCCGCGCGTGTCGTCGTCCTCGGCTACCCCCGCTTCTACAAGCTCGGCGGCAGCTGCCTCGCGGGGCTCAGTGAGAACGAGCGCGCCGCGATCAATGGTGGCGCCGACCATCTCAACGCCGCCATCGCCAAGCGCGTCGCCGACCACGGATTCACCTTCGCCGATGTCGCACCGGCCTTCACCGGGCACGAGATCTGCTCCGGCTCCGCGTGGCTGCACAGTGTCAACTGGCTGAACATCAGCGAGTCGTACCACCCCACCGCGTCCGGACAGTCGGGCGGCTATCTGCCACCGTTCAGGGCGGCGGCGTAACCGAAACCGCAGGATAGGAAGGTCCGCCGGAGGCCCCGTAGGTGGCGCCGCCAGTGGCACCCTGGGTGGAGCCCTCCGTCGAACCGTCCGTGGATCCGCCCGGGTCGCCCGTCGGCGACTCCGGCTCGCACGTCACCGAGAACGCCACCCAGTTGGACCGCGCCACAACCGGACTCCGGACCTCCACCCGGATCCGGTCGTGGTGCGTCGAGCCCTGCGCGTACGTCAGCTCGATGTGATTGACGTGCCGTGACTTCCCCTCCCCGGAGGGGAAGTCGAGCGTCTTCCAGCCCGCGTCGGAACTCCTGCCGCTCTCGGTCACCCAGCGGTACCCGACGGAGACGGGGGTACGGCCCACCGTGACCGTCGCCCTGAAGGCGGGCGCCTCGGCCTCGGGTGCCGGGCAGGTCCCGCTGTAGCTGCCGTGCACCGCCCGGACGTACACCTTCACACTCTGCCGCGGCGGCGCGATCGTCGCCGAACTGTGGCCGCCCGGCGTCGTGCTGTCCGCGGGCCCCGGCGTACCGGCGGACGAGCCGCCCCCGGTCGTACCCGGACCGGCCGTGGCACCGGCGCTCGTGGAGCCACCATTCCTGCCGCCGCCGTCGCTGTTGCCGCTGCTGTTGTCGCTGCCCTTGCCCTTGCCGCCGCCGTCCGGGAGGCCACCGTTCACCAGGGCGTAGGTGAGGCCGCCGATCGACAGGAGCAGGACGGCGATCCCGGCGGTCAGCACGACCGCGGCACGCCGCGGACGGCCCGGTGACGTGGTGGTGGACGGCGTGGGTGTGGGTGGTCCGAAGGACCCGACCGGCGTGGCCGGTGAGGTGGGCGGGGTGGGTGCGGTGGGTGCGGTGGGTGTGGCCGAGGTGACCGTCATGGCGTGCGGTCCGGAGGAGGGC
The DNA here is from genome assembly GCF_056435785.1 of Streptomyces sp. NPDC043870. Classification (NCBI taxonomy): domain Bacteria; kingdom Bacillati; phylum Actinomycetota; class Actinomycetes; order Kitasatosporales; family Streptomycetaceae; genus Streptomyces; species Streptomyces sp. NPDC043870. The sequence goes on along the minus strand of NZ_JBWKDT010000001.1, from coordinate 406,505 downwards.
GGGGGAGCGGTACGCGGCGTACCGCCGGCTCCCAGGACCCGCAGCCGGCGCTCGGCCTCCTCGGCCGACAGCCGCTCCGCCGGATCCTTCCGCAGCAGTCCCGCGATGACCGGCTCCAGCGCTCCCGCCCTGCGCGGCGGTGGCAACTCCTCGTCGACGACCGCGCGCAGCGTGCTGAGCGGTGTGTTCTGGCGGAACGGCGAATGCCCCTCGACCGCCGCGTACAGCAGCACGCCGAGCGACCAGAGGTCCGACTCCGGGCCCGGTGTGCGGCCGAGGGCCCGCTCCGGTGCGAGGAACTCGGGCGAGCCGACCAGTTCGCCGGTCATGGTCAGGTTCGACGTCCCCTGGACCCTCGCGATCCCGAAGTCCGTCAGGACGACCCGGCCGTCGTTCGCGAGCAGCACGTTCCCCGGTTTCACGTCCCGGTGCAGCACCCCCGCCTCGTGCGCGCCGCGCAGCGCGGCGAGGACCTCGGCGCCGATGTGCGCGGCGCGCTGCGGGGTCATGGGCCCCTCGGCATCGAGGACCTCGGAGAGCGACAGACCGCGGATCAGCTCCATCACGATCCACGGTCGGCCGTCCTGGGTCGCCACGTCGTAGACCGTGACCACATTGCGGTGCGAGATCCGGGCGGCGGCCCAGCCCTCGCGCTCCAGGCGTGCGTAGAGCCGCCGTACGTCGCTGGTGTCGAGCGCGGCCGGCGCCCGGACCTCCTTGACCGCGACCTCCCGCCCCAGCAGCTCGTCGCGGGCCCGCCACACGACGCCCATGCCGCCCTCGCCCAGCCGGCCGAGCAGCCGGTACCGCCCCGCTACCAGCATCGCGTCGTCCCGATCGTCGCCCGGCACTTCGCTCATGACGAGCCCCCCATCCGCAGCAGAGCGACCATCACGGTGGAAACCCCTCCAAGCTAGCTCAACTCATGGCTCCTGCGGCCCCCCTCAGCACCAATCCACATCCCAGTACGAATACGGCGACGGCCGTGCTCAGCGGAGCCGACCGCTGGACGAAGCCGGCCAGCCGCCCCGTCGTCCGCCGCCGAGCCAGCCGCGCGGCCACTCGCGCCCCGATCCGTACGACGGCGAACCCGGCCACGGTGAGGGTGAGGGCGAGACCGGCTCCGTAGGCGACGACGAGCAGGAACCCGAACCAGGCGTGCCCGAGCGCGGCGGCCCCGACCAGCACGACCACGGCGGACGGGCTGGGTACCAGGCCCCCCGCGAACCCGAGCAGCACGCTCCGCCGCAGCGGCTGCGGCTTCCCGCGCTCGCGCCGGTGCCCGCGGTCGCGATCGTGCTCGTGTGTGTGCTCGTGCGCAGGCTCGTGGTCGTGTGCAGGCGCGTGGGCGTGGTCGTGGCGGTGCTCGTGCCCTGGTGCGTGGTCGTCGGCGCGCTCGTGGTCGTGGTCGTGGTCGTGGTCGTGATGGTGATGGTGCCCGCCGCCCAGCCAGTGGACATGGGTGTGCCCGTGCTGGTGCGCCCGGTTGTGCCACGCCCGGCGCACCAGCAGCGCACCCGCCACCGTGACGAGCATCCCGCTCGCCACGCCCAGCCAGCCGACGACCGACGGCGCCACGGCCGAGCCCGCCGCGATGAGGGCGCCGAGGGCGAAGACGCCGAGGGTATGCGTCACCGTCACGGAGGCGCCGAGCGTCAGGACCTCCCGAAGGGAACTGCGGCCGCCGGCTGCCGCAGCCGCGGCCATCAGCGTCTTGCCGTGCCCCGGGGCGAGAGCGTGGAGCGCGCCGAGGCCCAGTGCGATGGCCAGCGCGAGCGCGCCGAGCGGCACCGTGAGGTCGCGCTGTTCGACGAGTTCGGTCAGGGCCTGGGTCCAGCGGTCGGCCCCGCGCGGCAGCACCGACGGCGGCGCCGCCGGTGCCGGTCCGCCGGCGAGCGCCGGTCCCCCGGGTACCGCTGTGAGGGCCGCGGTCGTGCACTCCGGCGGGGAGTCGAGGAGCCCCGCCGGGTACGCCGAGAGCCTGCGTGACACGGAGTCCTCCGGCACGTCCGACGACGTCAGCGTCGTACGGTCGCCCCGCGCCGTGATCTCCCGCCAGCCGGCCCGGTCGGCACCGCCGGCCCGGAAGCCGACACGCGCCGTCCCGCCCGGCAGCGGAGCCTTCAGCGCGCATTCCACCCGGAGCGTGGGCAGCCCCGCCTGGCCCGGGCGGATCTCGGCCCGGGCGGCACCGACCGCGAGGGCGACCGGCCGCCCGTCCACACTCAACCGCGCCTCGCCCGCGGCCGACGAACAGCGCTCCTTCGCCCAAGCCGAGAGGCCACCCGCCGGAAACCGCTCCGGCCGGATCCGGGCCGTCGGGATCTCCGCCAGGTCCTCGACATGGTCGACCTTCAACTCGTCCTCGCCGACGACGAGTCCGTCGTACCGGTTGACCGTGAAGTTCCCCAGAGGGTGCGCCGCTGCGGGTGCCGCGCCTGCGGCCAGCAGCGCGACGACCGCGACCCCGACCGCCGCGACGGCGGCCAGGGCGCGCCGCCCCGTGCCTCGCGGCGACGCGCCGGGGCCGGCAGATCCCACCGGGCTCGCGTGCCGTGCTGCCGCACCTCGCCGCTCCCCCTGGGCCCTGCGGGCCCGGGAGGTGCCCCCGGTCGTCGGTCGCCGAAGCTCCGCAGCGGCTCCTTCCTCCGTCTCGCAGCTGCACGCGCCAGACCCCGCGCGCTGATCCGGCCTGATCCGAACGACAGGCCCTGGTCGCGTCGTCGTCAGTCGCCGTGACTCCGCCATGACTCTCCCCCTGCCTCCGGCGGGGGGACACCCGACCTCCGAGGAGTCCTCCGCCTTGCGATGCGTCCCCTCGGCCCCTGCGGGCCTGGGGAGACCCCATGCACCGGACGCCACGCGCCGGTCCGGCCCGAACCGCACGACACCCCCTGGCGGCCGTACGCGCGCCAGGCAGCCCCGCGCGCCGGCCGCCATCGCGGCAACGGCGATCAACACCACGGCGACCACGCTCCCGATGTCGTTCCTCATGACGCCTCCAGACCGTCCAGCGCGCGCCGTGCCTCGCCGGAACCGACGGGGGAGAAAGCGGGGTTGAGCGCCAGCGCACGGGACAGGGAGGCCCGTGCGCCGGTCTTGTCTCCCGTGGCCCGCTCGATCATGCCGCGGTGGTACAGGAACACGGCGTTCTGGTAGCCGGTCCCGGTCGCCCGGCGGGCGTGGGGGAGCGCGTCCTGGGAACGGCCCGCTCGGTGCAGGGCCCAGGCGAGTGCGTCCTCGGTGTGCACGGTGCGGCGGCGCTGCCATTCGGCCTGGGCCGCGCGCAGGGCCTCGGCGCGGTCGCCGTGATCCGCTGCGGCGAGCGCTGTGTCCAGGTCGGGGTTCACGCCGCCCGCGCGGGCGAGACCCGTCCAGGTGCCGACGACCGCGTACTGCTGCTGGGCGAGTTCATGCTTGCCGCTCGCCTCGTACAGCTCACCGAGCGCCACAAGACGTCCCGGCAACGGCGATTGCTCGACGATCTCCTCGAACTCCTTGACAGCTGCTGGGAGATCACCCTTCCCGGCCGTCGCCCGCGCCCGGCACTCACGCGCCTCCAGATTCCCCGGCTGGGCCTTCAAAGCCAGGCCGCAGTGCCGCAACGCCTCGTCGTACGCGCCCTGCGACCAGGCCAGTTGACCGAGCGCGGTAGCCGTATAGGCGACATCGCCACGCGCGCTCGCCGACCCCCTTGCGAGATCCAGCACCCGCCGCGCCTCCGACGTGTCCCCGCGCAGCTCATGGACGTACGCGAAGCGTGTGAAGACGGGGATGCCGGGACGCCGCGCATCCGCCAGTTCCGCCGCCTTCAACGCCTCGTCGTAGCGGCCGAGTTCGACGAGAGCGTCGATCCGTACGGCGAGCCCGCGCTCGCTGTACGGATTGACGGAGAGCGCCCGGTCCGCGTCCCGCAGCGCCGCCGTGAAGTCGTGCCGCGCGGCGGCCAGGGCGGCCCGGCCGGCGAGCGCCTCGGCGTTGTCGTCCGGCCGCAGCCGCAGGGAGCGGGCGAAGGCCTGCTCGGCCTGGGGATAGCGCGAGGGGTCGCCGTCGGCCCGGGCCTCCTCGACGTACGCGGCGCCGAGCGCCGCCCAGGCGCCGGCATCCTTCGGCTGCGCCTTCAGATGCGCCTGCAGGGGACGCACACCCTGACCGACAGCGGCTCCGGCGGCCGCCGGAGCGGTGGGGACGGGCAGCTCTCTCGCGCCCCCCACCACCGCTCCCACGGCTGTCAGCACGAACGCCAGTCCCACGACCCCGGCTCCGAGCCGCCACGCCGCACCCGTGCCTGGCTTCATGACCACCTGCCGCGCCGCCGCATCCGCCACCACGCGAGGCCCAGACCCACGAGCACGATCCCCGCGCCCGCCGCCGCCACCGAGGCGGCCAGCACCGTACGGTTGCCCGAGGCGTCGCCGGCCGTGAGCGCGGAGCCTCCGTTGAGCTGGCTGCGATTGCCTGCGCCCTTGGCCAGAGGCCCGTCCGAGCCCGACGTCGGCAGCGCCACGTACGGGAAGGCCGAGCCGAACGCCTGGTCGTTCGCGTCCACCGCATCGCCCAGGTCGTTCTTCTTGCCGAGCAGTTCGCCCTCGACGACCTGGAGCGAGATGTCCACGACGTCGTCGGTCAGCCGGCGCCCGTTCGGGTAGCCGGCGTTGTCGCCGTCCAGTACGCCCAGCCGCTTCGGCGCGGACGTGGGCGGGACCGCCGTGTTCAGGCGCAGCGCCTCGGCCGGCCGTACGTTCGGCGGCTGGTTCAGGTCCTTGACCCCGGTGAGGAACACGGACACGAGGTCGTCGCGCGGTTCCTCCGGGGCTTCGATCTTGTAGATGCCCTCGATGAGCTTCGGGAGCTCGGGATTGGTGACGGACTTCAGGAAGTCGCCGTCGTTCCACGGCGCGGACGCGTTGAACTTGTCCTTGTCCTTGAGCGGAAGGACGACCTCGTTGACCAGTGGCATACCGAGCCGTGAGACCTGGGTCCAGTCGCCGCTCGCGTTCCTGCGGTGGGTGGTGGACCAGATGCCGACCACGGGCTGTCCGACCGACTGCCGGATGTGGTCCGACGGCACCTGCAGCGCGATGGTGTTGACGTTGTAGCCCTTCAGCGTGTCCCGGCCGACCTCGGACAGGTCGCCTCCGTACAGCAGGTCGAAGACACGCAGGTCGAGGAAGAACGGATCGTCGGCCTGCCCCGCGAACACCGTGCTGCCGTCCTGCAGTTTGCGCACCGCCTGGTGCCGCAGCTGCGCATAGTCCGGCATGGACGCTTTGCCCACGTTCGAGGGGGCGACCGGCACATCGTCGGCGATCTTGGTGGTAGAGATCACATGCTGGTTCCGCAGTCGCAGCAGCTCGATGTCATAGCTCTGCGTGATGTTGAGGTCCGGGTCGTCCAGGCTGGTCACGGGACCCGTGTTGAACAGGAACGTGTCGCCGTTCTTGACCTGGTCGTGGAACGTCCAGCGGTAGAGCAGGTCGCCCTGGGCGTCCCCGTCCGAATCGATGTGGATGTCGTAGCGGGCGTCGTTCGCGAACCGGTAGAAGTTCGGGCCGCCGGCCGGCTCCTCGAACGGCAGCCAGTTGGCGACGATCGTCGTCGTGTCGGGCCGGTCCGGGCTGACGAACGCGTAGACGTCCGTGTTGTCGTACTGGGGCTGACCGGAGATCAGCGGGGCCTCACGGTGGCTCGATGCGTTCGCCGACCCCGGTGCGAGGGTGGTGCTCACGCCGGCGGCCGCGAGCCCCCCGGCTGCCAGCGCACCACAGATGAGCGCGGCAAGACTCCTGCGCCCCCGTGTGCTCCTGTTGAGAGAGATCATGTCCGTCCCGTCCTGTACGAGGAGTTGAGCACTGCCTGGTGACAGGTGTTCGGGACTGATGGGCGGGTGGATTGGCCGACTTCGAAAACTGTCCAACTCGCCCTGGAATCAGATGGATTCACCGCGTAGTCGTCAACCACCGTACGAGTGTGCTGAATCCGGCGACCGGGATACACGAGTGTCACCGCGGGGCGATAGGGTTAACCTGCCCGGGCCGGGTGCCCTCGTACGGGTGGGGAGTGACATGGAACAGATAACGGTGCGCAGCAGGCCGCGAGTGCCTGCGATCACATGTGGGAGCAGCGCGACCAGCTCGCGTCTCGACCGCCATCTCGCGGTGCTCGGCGGACCTGCCGTGCCGCAGCGCGAGGCGGCCGAGGCGACATCGCTGATGCTCGAGCTGACGACGCGTGATGTCGCGCACACCCGCGGCAGCAAGAGCGCGCGCGTCTCGCTCTTCGCGCCGCTGCGCAGGCTTCGGCGCTCGCTCTTCGGCAGCCGCGGCCAGTAGGCCGGCGGGGTGGCCGGCCGGCGGCGCCGGGCACGCGTGACCGTTCACGCGCACCCGTCCCCTTCTCACCGGCCCGGTTCCAAGGCCCGACCACCCCTGCCCCGCCCCGTTCTTGAGTCCCTGAACCTGAAGTACGGGGCTCAAGACTCCGTACCGAAGCACGGGGCACACGACTCCGTACGCCCAGGGCTCCCCACCCGGGTCAGCGGCGTTGCTGAGGCAGGGCCGGAAGCTTCGTCTCGTACAGCCACATCGTGAACAGCTTGTCCAGCGGCCGCGTGGAGTGCTGCCGGGCGAGCGCGATGAACTCCTCCGTCGTCACCACACCGTGCCGGTGGGTCGCGGTCCACTCCCGCAGCAGCCCCACGAAGGCCGCGTGCCCGATCTCCGTGCGCAGCGCGTGCAGAGTGAGCGCGCCACGCTCGTAGACCCGGTCGTCGAACAGGCGCCGCAACCCCGGGTCGGCGATCCGGACATCCTGCCGCATCAGCGCGAGCCGGGCCCGGGACCTGGCCGCCATGGCCGTCGCCGACGGGCCGCCGGACATCTCGGACCACAGCCACTCGGCGTACTTCGCGAAGCCCTCGTTGAGCCAGATGTGCCGCCAGTCCGCGACGGTCAGGCTGTTGCCGAACCACTGGTGTGCCAGCTCGTGCGCGACGAGCCGCTCGCTGCCGCGCCGGCCGTCGACATGGTTGGCACCGAAGATCGAAAGGCCCTGTGCCTCGACGGGCACATCCAGCTCCTCGTCGACGACCACGACCGCGTAGTCGTCGAAGGGGTAGGGCCCGAAGAGGTCCTGGAAGACCGTCATCATCTGGGGCTGGCGTGCGAAGTCGTGCTCGAAGCGGCCCAGCAGTGCGCGCGGCACGGCGGCCGGCTGCGGCACCGCCCCCGCGTGCGGCACGTCGACCAGCTCGTACGGACCGATCTGGACGGTCGCCAGATAGGTCGCCATCGGCGCGGGCTGCTCGTACACCCAGGTCGTCGTGGAGGCGCTGATCGTACGGGAGGTGAGGGCGCCGTTGGCGATCACGGTGTACGGCGTGGGGGCGGTCACCGCGATCCGGTAGGCGGCCTTGTCGTCGGGCCGGTCGTTGCACGGGAACCAGGATCTGGAGCCGTGCGGCTGCGAGGCCACCAGGGCGCCCTCGTGCAGCTGCTCCCAGCCGATGTCGCCCCACTCCCGGGTGCGAACGGCATGCGGGATGCCGCTGTACCGCACCTCGACGGTGAAGCCGGCGCCGGCGCGGAGCGGCCGGGCCGGCCGTATCCGCAGCTTGTCCCCGCGGTGCGTGTAGCGGGCCGGGCGGCCGCCGTCCACCAGCACCTTTCCCAGGCGGAACTGCCCGAGGTCGAGGGTGACCTCGGGCAGCGCACGCTCGGCGACGGCGGTGATCCTGGCCCGCCCGGAGAGCCGGCCGGTGTGCGGCAGGTAGTCCAGTTCCAGGTCGTACTCCGTCGTCCGATAGCCGCTGTCACCGTGCTGCGGCAGGTAGGAATCGGTCACCCTCGTGCGTCCTCCGGTCTTGCCCTGTGCTGTGCCCGTGCTGAGCTGTGCCCGCGCTGTGCGGTTGCGGCTGGGCTCACTTCTTCCAAACCGCGATGGGGTTGCCCAGCCACCGGGTGTCCGCGGGCACCCTCTCCCCGCGCATCACCAGCGACGCCGGCCCGACCGCGGCCCGGTCCCCGAGCACCGCGCCGGGCAGCACGATGCCGTGTGGACCGAGTGTCGCACCCGCTCCGAGGACGACATTGTCCATGCGCATGATCCGGTCGTGGAAGAGGTGGGTCTGCACCACGCAGCCACGATTGACGCTGACACCGCGGCCGATGGTGACGAGGTCGGCCTCCGGGAGCCAGTACGTCTCGCACCAGGCGCCGCGGCCGATGCGGGCACCGAGGCCGCGCAGCCACAGGCTCATCAGCGGCGTACCGGCGGTCGCGCCGACCAGCCACGGCACGGCGAGCACCTCCACAAAGGTGTCGGCGAGCTCGTTGCGCCATACGAAGGACGACCACAGCGGGTGCTCGACCGCCTTGAACCGGCCGACCAGCAGCCACTTCATCGCGATGGCGACCAGGCACGCCACCAGGCCCGCGGCCGCCAGCAGCACGCCGCCGCTCAGCACCGCGACCGCGAAACCGAAGCGGCCGGCCAGCAGATCGAAGGCCGCGAGCGCGAGCACGGCGAGCGCCACCGCACACATGACCGGCACGATCCGGCACAGCTCGACGCACGCACGCGCCCACTTCAGCCGCTGCGGCGGGGCGAAGGTGCGGCTCTGCTCGCTCTCCTCCGTCGCCCGGGGCAGCTTCATCGGCGGCATGCCGAGATACGAGGAGCCCGCCTTCGCCCGCTTCGGGGCCGCCGACAGCACACCGACAAGGCCGCGCTTGGGCACGCGTCGGCCCGCGGCCGTCATCCCGGAGTTGCCGAGGAAGGCACGCTTGCCGACGCGTGCCTCGGCGATGTGGAGCCAGCCGCCGCCCAGCTCGTACGAGGCCACCATCGTGTCGTCGGCGAGGAACGCCCCGTCGCCGACCGTGGTCATGGCGGGCAGCGCGAGAACGGTCGACGCCTCGACCCCGCGCCCGATCTTCATGCCGAGGGCCCTCAGCCACACCGGCGTGAAGAGGCTCGCGTACAGCGGGAAGAGATGCACGCGTGCCATGTCCATCAGCCGCTCGGTCGCCCATGCCTGCCAGGCGACCCGGCCGTGGACCGGGTGGTAGCCCTCGCGCAGCCCGACGGAGAGTGCGCGCACCCCGACGAGGATCAGCAGCGCGTACGTGATCATGGCGGCGGCCGTCGCGAACGGTACGGCCGTCAGCGCCGCCACCACGGCCTCGCCGAGGCCGGTACGGCCACCCACGAAGGAGCCGATCACCAGCAGACCCGGCAGCGCCGCGAGTGCGGGCAGCAGTCCGAGGAGCAGCGAGGTCACCGTGTACACCACGGTCCAGCGGCGCCGGCGCACGGGGCGGCCCTCAGTGAGGCGGCGATTCGCCTTGCCCTTGCGCGAGGCGGGGACGCCCGACCAGCGCTCGCCGGACGGGACCGTGCCCGTCACACCCGAGCCGGGGGCGATCTCGGCCCGCTTGCCGACCCGTGCGCCGGGGAAGAGGGTGCTGCGGGCGCCGACGGTTGCGCCGGCCCCGATCCGTACGGTGCCGATGTGCAGCCGGTCGCCGTCCAGCCAGTGACCGGACAGATCCACCTCGGGCTCGACGGCGGCTCCCTTGCCGAGCCGCAGCATGCCGGTCACCGGCGGCAGGGCGTGCAGATCGACGTCCTCGCCGATCTGCACGCCGAGTGCCCGGGCGTAGTACGTGAGCCAGGAGCCGGCGAGGCCGGTAGCGCCGCTCAGCTCGGCGAGCCGCTCGGCGGTCCACAGCCGCAGATGGGTGCGTCCGCCGCGGGGGTAGGTGCCGGGACGCACCCCACGCAGCAGCAGTCGTGCCCCGCCCGCCGCGATCACGATCCGCCCGGGCGGGCTGACGACGAGCAGCCAGCCGAGCGCGACCCACCACCACGAGACGGCGGGTGCCCAGGGCAGCCCGACGACGTTGTTGACGGCGGCGGCCACGACGCTCCACCGCAGTCCGGCGACAGTGAGCAGCGGCAGCATGAGCAGCATCTGCGTGACACCGGTGCGCAGGGCCACCGGCCGCACCGTGCGGACCTTCGCGCCGCCCGTGGAGGCGGCCTCCAGTGTCCGCGCGAGCGCGCCGAGCGTCGGGTTCTGGTAGATGTCGCCGACGGACCCGGTGGCGAACCGCTCCCGGATCCGCGACACCAGCTGCGCCGCGGCGAGGCTGCCACCGCCGTTGGCGAAGAAGTCCGCGTCCGGTCCGGTGACGGGCGTCCCGAGGAGTTCGGCCCACTGCTCGGCGAGCCATGCCTCGGTCTCGCTGAAGCCGGCATCGCCGCCGGCGGTGTCCGGTCCGCTGCCCGGCAGCGGCCAGGGCAGCGCATCGCGGTCCACCTTGCCGGACGTCCGGGTCGGCAGATCGTCCACGACGGCGATGACGGGCACGAGCGCGGCGGGCAGCTCCTTGCGGAGCCGGGCCGTGGCATCGGCCACGTCGAACTCGATGCCGGACTCCGCGCCCGACTCGGTGCCGGACTCCGTGCCTGACCCGGTGCCGGACTCGGTGCCCGACTGCGTGCCTGACCCGGTGCCGGACTCGGTGCCCGACTGCATGCCTGACCCGGTGCCGGGCTCCGCGCCCGACTCCGTGCCGGCCCGCGGGCCGGCGGCCGCGTCCTCGACGGCTTCGGCGTCGGACGACGTCTCGGCGCCGCGGCTCGGCACCACGTAGCCCACCAGCAGCTGGTGCCCCGCGCCCGTCGTGCGGACCGCCGCAGCCGCGCCCGCGACGCCCGGCAGGGCCTGGAGCGCCGCGTCGATCTCGCCCAGCTCGATACGGCGGCCGCCGAGCTTGATCTGTTCGTCCGCGCGGCCGACGAAGAGCAGGCCCTCCGCCTCCGCGCGGACCAGGTCGCCGCTGCGGTAGGCGCGGTCCCAGCCCAGCGCGGGCAGCGGTGCGTACTTCTCGGCGTCCTTGGCCGCGTCCAGGTACCTCGCGAGGCCGACGCCTCCGATCACGAGCTCACCGGTCTCGCCCAGCGCCACGATCTCGCCCCGGGCGTCCACGACCGCGAGCTCCCAGCCGTCCAGCGGCAGCCCGATCCGTACCGGCCCTTCGCCGGTCAGCGGGGCGGCGCAGGCGACGACGGTCGCTTCGGTGGGGCCGTAGGTGTTCCAGACCTCACGCCCGGGGACGGCCATGCGTTCGGCCAGCTCGGGCGGGCAGGCCTCGCCGCCGAAGATCAGCAGCCGTACGTCGTCGAGTGCCTCGGCGGGCCAGAGCGCGGCAAGTGTGGGGACCGTCGAGACGACGGTGATGCGCTGTTCGACGAGCCAGGGGCCGAGGTCGAGGCCGGTGCGTACGAGGGAGCGGGGGGCGGGCACCAGGCAGGCGCCGTGCCGCCAGGCCAGCCACATCTCCTCGCAGGAGGCGTCGAAGGCGACGGAGAGCCCCGCGAGCACACGGTCGCCCGGGCCGAGCGGTGCGCCCGTCAGGAAGAGCCGCGCCTCGGCGTCGACGAAGGCGGCGGCGCTGCGGTGGCTGACGGCGACACCCTTGGGCTTCCCGGTGGAGCCGGAGGTGAAGATGATCCAGGCGTCGTCGTCCGGGCCGGGGCGGCGGCCGGTGGTGCCACCGGGGGCGCCGCTCGGGGCGATGCTCCGGTCCGCGCCCATGACGGCGCTGACCGCGGCCTCGGTGAAGACGAGTTCGGCACGCTCCTCGGGGTCCTCGGCGTCGACGGGGACGTAGGCGGCGCCGGCCGCGAGTACGGCGAGGATCGAGACGTACAGATCGGCGGTCCCGGACGGGACGCGGACGCCGACCCGGTCGCCGGTGCCGATTCCCGCCGCGGTGAGCCGCAGCCGCAGTGTCTCGACCTCGCTGAGGAGGGAGCGGTACGTGAGGGGCGTGGCGCCGTCGTCGACGGCGAGTGCCTCCGGGTGGCGGCGGGCGGTCTCGTCGAGGATGTCGAGGAGGGTTCGTTCGGCCGGGGTACTCCCGGCGGCGAAGAGAGCCGGCGCCGGTGCCTCGTCGAGCAGGGGGTCGAGGAGGGTCGGGGGCTCCGGGGCGACGGTCATACAGTGCGCCGATCGCCGGCCGGCTCTGCACAGGGCCCGTTCATACGCATCTCTCACTCTCCGTCGTCGTGGCGAGTGCGCTGCGAATCCATGTTCCGCGCACGGCAAACGAGGAGTTTATCCAGTGATCATTTGACTTGCCTGTTGTGCTCCACGGCGACGCAATGGCCCGGCGGCCGGGCCGACGGGCCCCGGAACGGGCATCGCTGCAGCTCACAGGCCTGGATCGCGGAACGTGACGCTGTCCCTACCGACCGGTGCCGGCCTGTCCCGCTGTGGTGAAGGGCACGCGCAAATCGGTCACTCAGGGCGTCCGTCGGGTGCGTGACCCGTCACGACCACCCCGTCCCGGTGGAGTTCGGCCCTCTGCTCGGGCGTCAGGCCCGCCTCGCGGAGCAGGGTGTCGGTGTGCTCGCCGAGGGCCGGGATCGCGCCCATGCGCGGCTCCGGACCACCGGGGAAGGTGATCGGCGGCAGCATCGCCCGCAGCGGACCCGTGGGCGAGGGCACATCGCGCCAGCGGGAGCGGGCAGCCAGCTGTGGATGGTCCGCCAGGTCCTCGACCGTGTTGAGGCGGGCGCAGGCGATGCCCGCCGCTTCCAGCCGGGCCACGGCCTGGGCCGCGTCCAGCCGGGCCAGCGCCCCGCCGACCGCGGCGTCCGTCCTCGCGCGGTTCGCGGTACGCGCCGTGTTCGTCGCGAAGTCCGGATCGGTGGCGAGGTCGGGGCGGCCCAGCACCTGCTCGGCCAGCCGCCGCCACTCCCGGTCGTTCTGCACCGACAGCAGTACCTGCCCGCCGTCCGCCGTCGGATACGCGTCGTAGGGCGCGATGACGGCGTGCGCCACGCCCGTGCGTGCCGGCGCCGAGCCCCCGTGCATCCCGTGGTGCAGCGGATGCCCCATCCACTCGGCGAGCGACTCCAGCATCGAGATCTCCACCGGCCCGCCGCGCCCCGTGGTGCCCCGGCGCAGCAGCGCCGCCAGCACGCCGGAGAACGCGTACATCGCCGCCGCGACATCCGCCGCCGGGATGCCCGCCTTCACCGGCTGCTCCGGCGTGCCGGTCACGGACACCAGCCCCGCCTCGCACTGGACGAGCATGTCGTAGGCGCGCTTGGGGGCGTACGGGCCGTCCGCGCCGTATCCGGAGATGTCCACCGCGATCAGCCGGGGGTGCGCGGCGCACAGGGTGGCCGCGTCCAGGCCGAGCCGGGCAGCCGCGCCCTGGGCGAGGTTCTGCACGAACACGTCGGCGTCCGCGATGAGCCTGCGGACCACCTCGATCCCCCGTGAATCCTTGAGATCGACGGCGAGGGACTCCTTGCCGCGGTTGCACCAGACGAAGTGCGAGGCGAGCCCCTGGGCCGCGGTGTCGTAGCCCCGGGCGAAGTCTCCGCCGTCCGGGCGCTCGACCTTGATGACGCGGGCCCCGAGGTCGGCGAGCTGCCGGGTGGCGAAGGGGCCCGAAACGGCCTGTTCGACGGCGACGACCGTGACGCCGTCGAGGGGCAGTGGCTGTTGGCTCATGACAGCCGTACCTATCGTGTACGGCGCACCTTTGTCACCCTCCGGTCTGCCGGCCCCTGCCCGGCCTCCGGCTGGTCTCCGGTCAGTTGCGGGTGTACCGGCGGACCGCCGCGGGTGCGCACACCACGATGAGCAGGACCGACCAGGCCACGGCTCCGGCGACCGGATGGGCGACCGGCCAGGCGGCGTCAGCCGGTGCCGCCGCGTTGCCGAAGAGGTCCCGTACCGCCGTCGTCACCGCGCTGATCGGGTTCCACTCCGCGAGCGTACGCAGCCAGGACGGCAGATTGTCCGTCGGGATGTACGCGTTCGACAGCAGCGGCAGCATGAAGGTCGCGCTGCCCAGCTGGCCCGCCGCCTCCTCGCTCCGCGAGGCGAGACCGAGGAGGATGCCCACCCAGGTCGTGGCGAAGCGGAACAGCAACAGCACTCCGAAGGCGCCGAGCGCCTCCGTCGCGGAGCCCTCGATCCGCCAGCCCATCGCGAGCCCGACGAGCAGCAGCGGCACGAGCCCCACGGCCGTCGTCAGCAGATCGGCCGCCGCCTGGCCGAGCGGCACCGCGGCGCGGCTCATGGGCAGGGTGCGGAAGCGGTCCATCACACCCCGGTGCGAGTCCTGGGCCGCGGTGAACATCCCGGTCATGATGCCGTTCGCGGCGGTCGCCACCAGCAGGCCCGGCACCAGGAACGCCCGGTACTCCTCGCCCGGCATCGCGAGCGCGCTGCCGAAGACGTATCCGAAGAACAGCAGGAACACGACCGGCATGGTCTGCGTCATGACGACCATGGCCGGGGCGTGCCGGATCCGCTGCAGATGGCGCCCGAGTACGGCCGTTCCGTCGTGGACGAGTGCGCTCATACGGCAAGCTCCTTGCGGTCGGTGAGGCGGAGGAACACCTGGTCGAGGGTCGGCGGGCGCAGTGCGGCATCGACGATCAGCACCCCGGCCGCGTCCAGTTCGCGGACCAGACGGGGCAGAGTGAGGGTCATGTCGCCGCAGACCGCGCCGACGGAGCGCCGTTCCGCGTCCAGGACGGGCTCGGAGCCCGTCAGTTGGTCGAGTACGCAGGCGGCGGCATGCAGCCCCGACGGGTGGGCGACGACGACTTCGGCATAGCTCCCGATCATCGCCTTGAGCTCGCCCGGCGTGCCGCGGTGCGCGGCCCGGCCCTCGTCGATCAGCACGATGTCGTCGGCCAGCCGGTCGGCCTCGTCCAGGTACTGCGTGGTCAGCAGCACGGTCGTGCCGTCCTGGGCCAACTCCCGCACGGCGTCCCAGATTCCGCTCCTGCTGTGCGGATCGAGCCCGGTCGTCGGCTCGTCGAGGAAGAGCACCGCGGGCGGTACGAGCAGGCTCGCGGCGAGATCGAGCCGGCGCCGCATGCCGCCCGACCAGGTCCGCGCGGGGCGGCCCGCGGCCTCCGTCAGGCCGAAGCGCTCCAGCAGCTCGTCCGCCCGGGACCGGGGCGCACGCAGCAGCTTCGCGAACAGCCGCAGATTCTCGGCGCCGGTCAGGTCGCCGTCGACCGAGGCGTACTGCCCCGTGACGCCGATCCGCCGGCGCACGCCCGCGGGGTCGCGCACCAGGTCGTGCCCCGCCACCCGGGCACGGCCGGCGTCCGGCGCGAGGAGTGTGGTCAGCACGCGTACGGCCGTCGTCTTTCCCGCGCCGTTCGGCCCCAGCACTCCGCAGACCCTGCCCTCCGGTACGGCGAGATCCAGCCCGCGCAGGGCGTGCACCTCGCCGAACCGCTTCTCCAGCCCTTCACTAAGTACAGCGTACGTAGTTGTCATGCAGCCGACCATACCTCACTACGTACGGCGTACGTAACTAAGATGGTGGGCGAGGTGATGATCGATGGCGGGCCGAGCGGCCGAACCCGAAGTGATCTGGGCGCGCCCCGAGCGCACGGGCCGCGGCCCGAAACCGGCGTACACGCGCGGCGACATCGCGTCGGCCGCGGTCCGGATCGCCGACACCGACGGCATCGACGCGGTCTCCATGCGCCGCATCGCCGGTGAGCTGGGCTGCGGCACGATGTCGCTCTACAACTACGTACCGCGCAAGGAAGACCTGTACGAGCTGATGATCGACATGGTCAGCGGCGAGTACGAACTCGACGCCCCGACCGGCGACTGGCGTGCGGACATGCTCGCGCTCGGCCGCCAGACCCGGGCGATCATGCACCGCCACCCGTGGCTGGCCCGGCTGATGTCCACCGTCTACGGATACAGCCCCAACGCCCTGCGCTATCTGGAGCACTGCCTCGGCTGCCTGGACGGCCTCGACGCGCCGTACGGCACCAAGATGGAGCTGATCGCGATGGTCAACGGCACGGTCATGTGCACCGTCGCCAATGAACTGGCCATCGCCGAGCGGAGCCGTTCCCTGCCCTGGTCCGAGGAGCAGGAACAGGCCGTCCGGGGCGCGTACCTGTTCGACGCGGTGGCTACCGGGGCCTACCCGCGCCTGGCGGCGCTGCTCGCCGAGGGCGGCGCGCCCCCCGACGCGGACGAGCGTTTCGACCGCGTCCTCACCCGCGTGCTCGACTCCTTCGCCCCCTAGGCCGTGTTTGAGAACTCCCGCCTGGCCCGCGACGCCTGGCACGCACACTCGCTGCGTTGTCGGAGTCATCCAAGTACGTCCAGTACGAGGATGATCCTCCGCCTTGCGATTGCACGCACCAGACGCCTCGAGCCCCGCCCTGCGGGCGGACGGCGCTAGTTCTCAAACACGGCCTAGAGGAGCGCGAACTGGCCCTCGGGCCCCTCCTCCTGATGGTCCAGTACGGACGCGGGGCGCCGGGCCGCGCCGTCCACCGGCAGCACCCCCGCTGCACGCAGTTCCTCGTCCGGCAGCGGCTTCTGCGCCGCCCAGTCCTGCGCCGCCCAGTTCTTTCGTTCCGCGGCCAGTTCGCCCAGCAGCGCGAGCACCGTGATCAGCTCCAGCAGCTCCGAGGTCCACTCCTGCGGCCACCCGGCGGGCCGGATCGCCTCCAGCGTGCCGGGCTCCGGCTCGGCCGTCCGCCGCTCGAACCAGTGCTCCAGCACCCGCACACCGCCCACCTGGAAGTCCCAGGCCTCCGACGGCACCGGCGCGATCCGCCCCGCGTCGAGGAACAGAGCCTCCTCCTCGCGGTCGTACGACAGAGTCCCCGGCCGGGCCGGAATCGCGGCCCGCACATAGGGCCGCCGCCCGCCGGGCAGCCTGGGCCGGTCACCGCCGCGGGCGCCGCGCAGCTGAATCCCGACGACCCGCCGCCCCAGCTCCACTCCGCGGGCCCACACGAGCGGATCGGCGGTCAGGGGCACCTCGCAGCCCCGCGGCGTCGCCCGTCCGGCGGCAGCGGCCCAGGCCAGCACGTCCTCGGCGGTCACCGGGTGCCCGTACCGCGCCTGGAGCAGCGGCAGCAGTCCCGGCGCGAGATTCGGATCACGCCCGCCGGGTCTGCGGTACAGCGGGCGTATGCGACCCGGGCGGCCGGCGGGGGAGCGCCCCTCCGGCAGAACGGCCGACACCAGCAGCGCAGGGCCATCCGCCGCCGGCACGTACCCCTGCTCCACGGCGAACAGCTGATGCCCGTCGGCGACGCGCCACAGCTCGGGCCGTGCGACGTCGATCAGCCGGTGGTCGGGGATCAGCCACTGCTCGTCGAAGGGTCCGTGCGCGATCCGTACCGGCTGTGGGCAGGGCCCGTACTCCCGTGCGAACCGTGAGGTGCCGGCGGTCTGCCCCGGCAGGGCGGCGACCGAACTGCCCAGGCTCCGCGCCCGTGTCTCACGGAACAGGGCCGCCCGCTCCGCGCCCCCGGCCGCGACCACCGCATCCCACCGGGCCCGCAGGGTCCGCACGCCGGGCGCGACCACCCAGCTCCGCCCCAGCCGCATCGGCCCGGTGGACCAGGGCATCAGGTCGTCCAGCAGCATGGCGGCGATCACTCCGCCTCGACGGTCACCGAGAACGAGAAACGGTCCCCCCGGTACCGGATCCGCGCCACGTCGACCACCCGCCCCTCCTCGTCGTACGTCACTCCGGTGTAGTGGAGGATCGGCGACAGCAGGGGCACCTGAAGCAGCTCTGCCGTCTCCGGGTCGGCGAGCCGGGCCTCCACCGTGTCCGTGATGCGGCTGATCCGTACCCCTACCACATCGCGCAACACCTTTGTCATCGGCCAGCGTTCCAGGTCCGCGACCTCGAGGCCCGTCGCGATGTCCGGCCGTACCGCGTTCTCCGCCCAGTTGGTCGGTTCGCCGGTCTCGCCGTCGCACCGCAGCCGCCGGTACGTCACGACCTCGTCGGCGCCCGGGAAGAACTCGGCGAGATCACCCGGGACGGCCCCCGGCCCATGCCCGAGGATCGTCGTACGCTCGCCCGACTGCTGGGCCACGATCGCGTCGATCGAGCCCAGCAGCCGCCTCGGTGCGCTCCGCCGCGCCCCCGGCTCGATGAAGGTGCCGCGCCGCCGGTGCCGGCTGATCAGGCCTTCCGCTTCCAGCTCCTTGAGCGCCTGTCGCATGGTCAGCACGCTCACGCCGTAGTGCTCGGCGAGCTGCTCCTCCGTGGGCAGCCGCAGCGGATCGTGCGGCCGGCGGCCGAGTATGGAGGCGCGGAGCGACTGCGAGACCTGATACCAGAGCGGCAGCTTTCGGTTCAGGACGAGCGAGTCGGGGGCGAAGGCGGTCACGGCAACTCCGTATCAGATCCGGCATCAGGACCGGAAGTGGCGCTCCAGACCCTGCCACACGCTGTCGTACCCCTTCTGCAGGTGGTCCGCGTTCGCGGCCTGAGCGGTCGCGGTCACCGGCCAGCGGGTCTCGAACATGAACGCAAGCCCGTCGTCGATCTTCTGCGGCTTCAGCTCCGCGGCGCTCGCCCGGTCGAAGGTCTCCCGGTCGGGTCCGTGCGCCGACATCATGTTGTGCAGCGATCCGCCGCCCGGGACGAAACCGCCCTTTCCGGCCGTCTTGGCGTCGTACGCGCCCTCGATGAGGCCCATGTACTCGCTCATCACATTGCGGTGGAAGTACGGCGGCCGGAAGGTGTCCTCGCCGACCAGCCAGCGCGGGGCGAAGACCACGAAGTCCACACCCGCCAGTCCCGGGGTGTCGCTCGGCGACGTCAGCACGGTGAAGATCGACGGATCGGGGTGGTCGTAGGAGATGCTCCCGATGACATTGAAGGTCCGCAGGTCGTAGACGTACGGCAGATGGTTGCCGTGCCAGGCGACGACGTCCAGCGGTGAGTGGTCGTACGTGGCGGCCCAGAGGTTGCCGCAGAACTTGTTGACGACGTCGACCGGGCCCTCGACGTCCTCGTACGCGGCAGCGGGCGCCCGGAAGTCCCGCGCGTTGGCGAGCCCGTTCGCGCCGATCGGACCCAGGTCGGGCAGGACGAAGGGCTGCCCGTAGTTCTCGCACACATAGCCGCGGGCGGTCTCGTCCAGCAGTTCGACGCGGAACCGCACCCCGCGCGGGATCAGCGCCACCTCGCCCGGCCGGGCGGCGAGCAGGCCCAGCTCGGTGCGCAGCAGGAGTCCGCCCCGCTCGGGCACGATCAGCAGCTCGCCGTCCGCGTCGCTGAACACGCGCCGCTCCATGGAGGCGTTGGCGTGGTAGAGGTGCACGGCCATGCCGGCGCGCTGGGTGGCGTCCCCGTTGCCGCCGAGGGTCCACAGACCGGCCAGCCAGTCCGTGCCGGGCGCGGGCTCCGGCAGCGGGTTCCAGCGGAGCCGGTTGGGGTCGGGCACCGTCTCGGTGAAGGGTGCGCTGCGCAGCCCGCCGTTGTCGACGCGGACGAACGGGGGATGCGCGGCCGACGGCCGGATCCGGTACAGCCAGGTGCGCCTGTTCCGGGCGCGCGGCTCGGTGAACGCGGAGCCGCTCAGCTGCTCCGCGTAGAGCCCGAGCGGGGCCCGCTGAGGCGAGTTCCGCCCGTGCGGAAGTGCGCCCGGGACGGCTTCCGAGCTGTGTTCGTTGCCGAAGCCCGACAGGTACTCCAGCCCTTCGGCCGTCTTCCTCGCCTGCTCGTTGCCGTTCATCCGCACTCCCGATGCGTCCGGTCTCCTGTGGCTCGGTTCGCCGCCGGGGCGCTTCGGCGTCCGTCGACGGTCGACCGTGCTCGGCCACGCGTACCTCGCGGCCTCCGCGCGCTCTCCCTTTCGACAGCCGCGCGCCTCTGCGGCTCCCCGAGGAATCCTATGGTCGACAGTAGGATTGCGCGGCACTCCCCGTCAACGGCACACGTCGGCCACACAACGACACCCTCCGGCCACACCGGGGCGGCATGATGGAGCGATGCCCTCAGCGAACTCCCTCCGCCGTACGCCCGTGCAGCAGCGCAGCGCCGAGCGGCTGACCCGGATCCTCGACGCCTGCGCCGAACTCCTCGACGAGACCGGCTACGAGGAGCTGTCCACGCGCGCCGTCGCGGCTCGCGCCGAGGTGCCGATCGGCTCCGTCTACCGCTTCTTCGGCAACAAGCGGGCCATGGCCGACGCCCTCGCCGCACGCAATCTCGACCACTATGCCGGGCGGATCGCGGTGCGGATCGCCGAGCTGCCGGCCGGCGACTGGCGCGGCGCGGTGGACGCCGTACTCGACGAGTACCTCGCCATGAAGCGGACCGTCCCCGGCTTCGCGCTGATCGACTTCGGCTACCGGATCCCCCTCGCCGCGCCCGCCGAGAGCGTGAACCACGAGGTCGCCGACCGTCTCACCGGGCTGCTCGCCGGCCATCTGGGCCGCCGCGCCGACGACGCGCTGCGGCGCACCATCCTGATCGCGGTCGAGGCCGCGGACGCGCTGCTGCAACTCGCCTTCCGGGTCGAGCCCTCCGGTGACGCGGAGATCATCGCCGAGACCAGAGAGCTGCTGTACGCGTATCTCGCGCGGGTGCTGGACTGACCCGCTCCGGGTTTCCGGGCTCGATTCTCCTCCGGGCGCTCCGTCGCGCGCCGACGGCCGGTCGTGCCCGGTTCTGAAGGCACTCCCCAGTGCCCCTCCGGCTCGTTCGCCGCAGCCCCTCCCCGCCATGCGTACCGGTCGGTATGCTCGGCGGTGCCTCGCGCGTCACCGCTGCCGCCGCCCCCGGGAGGGCCCCCATGCCAGGAACCGACGCAGGAAACAGCGCCACCCGCACCGCCCTCCGTATCTGTCCCCTCTGCGAAGCCACCTGCGGGCTGACCCTCACCATCGAGGGGGACCGGGTCACCGGGGCCCGCGGGGACCGCGACGACGTCTTCAGCCAGGGCTTCATCTGCCCCAAGGGCGCCTCGTTCGGCGAGCTGGACGCCGACCCCGACCGGCTGCGGACCCCCCTCGTCCGCAAGGACGGCGAGCTGCGCGAGGCGAGCTGGCAGGAGGCCTTCGACACGATCGCGGCCCGGATCCGCCCGCTGATCGAGGAGCACGGAGCGAACGCCGTAGGGGTCGTCCTCGGCAATCCGAATGTGCACACCATGGCCGGCGGGCTCTATCCGCCGGTCCTCCTCTCCACGCTGCGCACCCGCAACATCTTCACCGCCAGCACCCTCGACCAGATGCCCAAGCACGTCTCCAGCGGACTGCTCTTCGGCAGCGCCGTCGCCATCCCGGTCCCCGACCTGGACCGCACGGACCATCTGCTGCTCCTCGGCGCCAACCCGCTGGACTCCAACGGCAGCCTGTGCACCGCGCCCGACTTCCCCGGCAAGCTCAAGGCGCTGCGCCGCCGCGGCGGCACCCTCACCGTCGTCGATCCGCGCCGCACCCGCACCGCCGCACTCGCCGACCGGCATGTCGCCATCCGCCCCGGCACCGACGCGCTGCTGCTCGCCGCGGTGGCCCAGGTCCTCTTCGACGAGGGCCTCACGGACCTCGGGGACCTGGCCCCGCACGTGGACAGCGTGGACGAAGTCCGGGAGGCGGTACGGGAGTTCACCCCCGAAGCCGTCGCCGCGGCCTGTGAGATGGACGCCGGTGAGATCCGCGCGATCGCGCGCGAGCTCGCGGCCGCCCCCACCGCCGCCGTCTACGGGCGCATCGGAAGCTGCACCGTCGAGCACGGCACCCTCGCCAGCTGGCTCGTCGACGTCCTCAACGTCCTCACCGGAAACCTCGACCGCCCCGGCGGCGCTCTCTTCCCGCTCGCCGCCACGGACCGCGCGCCCCGCCCGGCCGCCCCCGGCAAGGGTTTCACCCTCGGCCGCTGGGCGAGCAGGGTCAGCGGTCACCCCGAGGCCAAGGGCGAACTCCCGATCGCCGCGCTCGCCGAGGAGATCGAGACTCCCGGCGAAGGGAAGATCCGGGCGCTGATCACGATCGCCGGCAACCCGGTGCTCTCCGCTCCCGACGGCGACCGTCTCGACCGGGCGCTCACCGGACTCGACTTCATGGTCTGCGTCGACCCGTATCTGAACGAGACCGCACGCCACGCCGATGTCGTGCTGCCCCCGCCGCCACCGTCCCGCAGCGGCCACTTCGACTTCTCCTTCAACGCCCTCGCCGTACGCAACCAGGTCCGCTACACGCCCGCCGCCGTGCCGCTCGACGCGGGCGCCATGGACGAGTGCGAGATCCACGCCCGGCTGATCCTCGCCGTGAGCGGGATGCACGGAGCCGAGCCGTCCGCGGTCGACGACATGGTCATCGAGGGTGCACTCGCCAAGGCCGTCGCCGACCCGCACACGCCGGTCCACGGCCAGGACCCCAAGGAGCTCGCCGCCGGACTCGCCGGCCGCGGCGGCCCGGAGCGGCGCCTCGACATGATGCTGCGCCTCGGCCCCTACGACCTCACCCTCGACGATCTGCTCGCGCACCCGCACGGCATCGACCTCGGCCCGCTCCAGCCCCGGATCCCGCAGATCCTGAAGACCCGCAGCGGACGCGTCGAGCTTCTCCCCGCGCCCGTCGCCGCCGATCTGCCGCGGCTGCGGAGCGCCCTCGGCGACGCGGCCGACCGGCCCGGCCGGCTGGTCCTCGTCGGCCGCCGCCATCTGCGCTCCAACAACAGCTGGATGCACAATGTCGCCGCGCTCAACGGCGGCTCCAACCGCTGCACCCTCCAGATCCACCCCGAGGACGCGGCCCGGCTCGGACTCGACGACGGAGCCACCGCCCGGATCAAGGCGGACGGAGGTGAGCTGGAGGTCCCGGTGGAGATCACCGACGCCGTACGGACCGGGGTGGTGAGCCTCCCGCACGGCTGGGGACACGACCGTCCCGGCACCCGGATGTCGGTCGCCGCGGCCCGTCCCGGAGTCAACGTCAACCAGCTGCTGGACGGCTCGCTGCTCGACCCGCTGTCCGGCACCGCTGTGCTCAACGGCTTCCCCGTGGAGGTGTCACCACCCCGGTGATCCACCGCCCCCGTCCTGAGCTGGTCTTTTGCTCGTATTGCTCACGCGTCGACATCTTGTTGGCGCCGATGAGCGGCACCTAACGTCATCCGGACCGCCCGCCTCCGCGGGAGTTCAAAGATGAACGTTAGGTGTCCCATGCTGACAATCCTCGGCTTCGCCATGATCGCGACCTTCCTGGTCCTGATCATGATGAAGAAGATGTCGCCCATCGCGGCGCTGGTCCTCATCCCCGCACTCTTCTGTGTCTTCGTCGGACAGGGCGCGAAGCTCGGGGACTACGTGCTCGAAGGCATCGGCAACCTCGCGCCGACCGCCGCGATGCTGATGTTCGCCATCGTGTACTTCGGCGTGATGATCGACGTCGGCCTCTTCGACCCGGTCGTCCGGGGCATCCTGCGCTTCTGCAAGGCCGACCCGATGCGCGTCGTGCTCGGTACGGCCCTGCTCGCCGCGATCGTCTCGCTGGACGGCGACGGCTCCACCACCTTCATGATCACCGTCTCGGCGATGTACCCCCTCTACAAGCGCCTCAAGATGAGCCTGGTCGTGATGACCGGTGTCGCGGCCACCGCGAACGGCGTGATGAACACCCTGCCGTGGGGCGGACCGACCGCCCGCGCCGCCACCGCGCTCAAGCTCGACGCCGGTGACATCTTCGTGCCGATGATCCCCGCGCTCGGCGTCGGACTGCTCTTCGTCTTCGTCCTCGCGTACGTCCTCGGCCGGCGGGAGCGCAGGCGCATCGGCTATCTGACGCTGGACGAGGCGCTGGAGCCGGAGACCGAGACGGTCCTCGTGGCGGCGGGCGGTGGCACGGACCGTGCGGCCGCGGCCACCGGCTCCGGCGGCACGGGCGGCCCGGGCGGCACGACCGACGACGAGGGCTTCCAGGGCCTGGACCCGAAGCGCGAGACCCTGCGACCCAAGCTCTACTGGTTCAACGCCGGCCTCACCGTCGCCCTGCTCGCCGCGATGATCATGGAGCTGCTGCCGATCCCCGTGCTCTTCCTGATCGGCGCCGCCCTCGCCCTCACCGTCAACTACCCGAAGATGGCCGACCAGAAGGCCCGTATCGCCGCCCACGCGGACAACGTCCTCAACGTCGCGGGCATGGTCTTCGCCGCGGCCGTCTTCACCGGCGTCCTCACCGGCACCGGCATGGTCAAGCACATGGCCGACTGGCTCGTCGGCGCCATCCCCGAGGGCATGGGGCCGCACATGGCGCTCGTCACCGGCCTGCTGAGCCTCCCGCTCACCTACTTCATGTCCAACGACGGCTTCTACTTCGGAGTCCTCCCCGTCCTCGCCGAAGCCGGCGCCGCCCACGGCGTCTCCCCGCTGGAGATCGCCCGCGCCTCCCTCGTCGGACAGGCGCTGCACATGTCCAGCCCGCTCGTCCCCGCCGTCTACGTCCTGGTCGGCATGGCCAAGGTCGAATTCGGCGACCACACCAGATTCACCGTCAAGTGGGCCGCGCTCACCTCGCTCGTGGTGCTCGGCGCCGGAATCCTCTTCGGCATCATCTGACGTGACCGGACCGACCGCCGGGTCCAGGAGCTGGCTGCTACGCCTCGTCATCGCCTTCGGCTTCGCGCAGGGGGCGGTGTCGATGGCGCGCCCGGCCGTCTCGTACCGCGCTCTCGCCCTCGGCGCGGACGAGCGGGCGATCGGCGTCATCGCCGGTGTGTACGCGCTGCTTCCGCTGTTCGCCGCCGTACCGCTCGGCCGCCGCACCGACCACGGCAGGTGCGCACCGCTCCTGCCCGTCGGGGTCGTCCTCATCTCCGGCGGCTGCGCGCTGAGCGGACTGGCGAACTCCCTTCTCGCCATGGCCGCCTGGAGCGGGGTCATGGGACTCGGGCATCTCTGTTTCGTGATCGGCGCGCAGTCGATCGTCGCCCGCCGGTCCGCCCCCGCCGACCAGGACCGCAACTTCGGGCACTTCACGATCGGTGCCTCGCTCGGTCAGCTCGCCGGGCCGGTCGCGGCGGGCGCGGTGATCGGCGGCGACATGGCCCGTACCAGCGCGCTCGCCCTGCTCGTCCCGGCGGCCGTCGCAGCGGTCTCCTTCACGTCCCTGTGGCGGATCGAGCACCAGGTGCCCCGGGCGGGGGCCGCCACGACGACGAAGGTCCCCGTCCACCGCATCCTGCGCACGCGCGGCGTACCCGCCGGGATCTTCATCAGCCTCGCGGTGCTGTCGGCGACCGACATCCTCACCGCGTACCTCCCGGTGATCGGCGAGCACCGGGGCATCGCCCCTTCTGTCGTGGGACTGCTGCTGAGCCTGCGCGCGGCGGCCACGATCGCCTGCCGGCTGGTGATGACCCCGATGATCCGGGTCATGGGCCGTACGGCCCTGCTCACCGTGACCTGTGTGCTCGCCGGCCTGCTGTGCGGGGGCATCGCGCTGCCCGTCCCCGTGTGGGTGCTCGCCGTGATGCTGGCGGCGCTCGGCTTCTGCCTCGGGGCCGGCCAGCCGCTCTCGATGACGACGGTCGTCCGGGCCGCCCCGGCGCGGGCCCGTTCCACGGCGCTCGCGCTGCGCCTCACCGGCAACCGCCTCGGCCAGGTCGCGGCACCCGCGTCGGCCGGTCTCGTCGCGGGCGTCGCGGGCACGGCGGCGCCGTTCGTGATACTCGGGGTGCTCCTCGTGGCGGCGGCGGGTCTCGGCCTGCGGGGCGGCCGGGCTGAACACGACGTGCAAGTGCTGCGTACTACTGACCACTTGGAGAAGCGTCTCTGCGTCAATGACAGGAGCGGCAATGACTGATGGTGACGGGCCGATCATGCGCGGACTGCCGGACGGCGGGGCGGAACTGTCCGTCGTGCTGCAACTGCGCTGGGACGATGTGGCAGCGCTCGGCCGGGAAGCGAGCCGGCTGGCGGAACAGCGAGGGGCGCCGGTGAGCCTCGACGAGGCGGCGAGCCACCGGCTCCGTACGTGGTCGTCGGTGGCGAAGACCCCTGATGACAGGGGCCAGGTGCAGGCTCCGCCCTCGGCGCCCGCGCCCACGACGGCGGCGATCACCGGGAATCCCGCGGCCAGGGTCGCCTCCATCTCGCCGCCCACGGTCCGCCCGGCCCAGCCGTCGGTACTCGGCCAGACGCCGGCCTGAGAGCGGATCCTCCTCGGTCGCCGGACGGGCTCCGACGGGAGCCCGTCCGGCGACCCCAAGGACTGGGGTACGGGACGGCACGGAGCCCCCACGCGGCGCAGCCGCACATCGATGCTGCGGGAAAGGGCGGCGCAGGGGGAGAATCACAGGGCCTCAGCGCTCCGGCCGCCCTGGCGCCAGAAAACTAACACCGCTAGTTTGGGTGCGGACGACGGACTACCGAGCCACGCCCGAAGGAGAAGCGGATGAAGGCCCACGACGGGATGTACATCGGCGGCACGTGGCAGCCCGCCGCCGGCGCCGACACCATCGCGGTGGTGAACCCCGCGGACGAGCAGGTCGTCGCCCACGTCCCGGCCGGCACCGCGCAGGACGTGGACGCTGCCGTACGCGCCGCCCGCGCCGCGTTCCCCGGCTGGTCCGCGACCCCGCCCGCCGAGCGCGCCGCGAAGCTCGCCGCCCTCCGCGACGTGCTGGCCGCCCGCAAGGACGAGATCGCCGAGACCGTGACCGCCGAGCTCGGCGCGCCGCCGCAGCTGGCCCGGTCCGTCCACGCGGGACTGCCGGTCCTGGTCGCCGGCTCGTACGCCGAGCTGGCCGCCACGTACGCCTTCGAGGAGAAGGTGGGGAACTCCACCGTGCTCCACGAGCCGGTGGGTGTCGTCGGCGCGATCACCCCGTGGAACTACCCGCTCCACCAGATCGTCGCCAAGGTCGCCCCCGCTCTCGCCGCCGGCTGCACGATCGTGCTCAAGCCCGCCGAGGACACCCCGCTGACCGCGCAGCTCTTCGCCGAGGCCGTTCACGAAGCCGGTCTGCCCGCGGGAGTGTTCAACCTCGTCACCGGTCTCGGACCGGTCGCGGGACAGGCGCTCGCCGAGCACCCGGGTGTGGACCTGGTCTCCTTCACCGGCTCCACCGCCGTCGGCCGGAAGATCGGCGCGACCGCGGGCGGGGCCGTCAAGCGCGTCGCCCTGGAACTCGGCGGCAAGTCCGCCAACGTGATCCTGCCCGGCGCCGACCTCGGCCGCGCCGTCAACGTCGGCATCGCCAACGTCATGTCCAACTCCGGCCAGACATGCAGCGCCTGGACCCGGATGCTGGTGCACAAGGACCAGTACGACGAAGCCGTGGCGCTCGCTGCCGAAGCCGTCGCCAAGTACACGCCGGGCGACCGGGTCGGCCCGCTCGTGAACGCCAAGCAGCAGCAGCGCGTCCGCGGCTACATCGAGCGGGGCGTCGCCGAGGGCGCCCGGCTCGTGGCGGGCGGCCCCGAAGCCCCGCGCGAGCCCGGCTACTACGTCTCGCCGACCGTCTTCGCCGACGTCACGCCCGACATGACCATCGCACAGGAGGAGATCTTCGGCCCGGTCGTGTCGATCCTG
Organism: Streptomyces sp. NPDC043870; assembly: GCF_056435785.1. NCBI lineage: Bacteria > Bacillati > Actinomycetota > Actinomycetes > Kitasatosporales > Streptomycetaceae > Streptomyces > Streptomyces sp. NPDC043870. The sequence continues at coordinate 379,129 of NZ_JBWKDT010000001.1, read as the reverse complement.
AAGTACGAGGACGAGGACGACGCTCTGAAGATCGCCAACGGTACGGTCTACGGGCTCGCGGGCGCCGTGTGGGGAGAGCAGGAGGAGGCCGTCGCCTTCGCGCGCCGTATGGACACCGGACAGGTCGACATCAACGGCGGCCGCTTCAACCCGCTGGCGCCGTTCGGCGGCTACAAGCAGTCGGGCGTCGGCCGCGAGCTCGGCACGCACGGTCTCGCCGAGTACCTCCACACCAAGTCCCTGCAGTTCTGATAGCTCCGAGGAGAGTTGTGAGCGTGGTCCGCGCCGCAGTCCTGCCCGCCATCGGCTCGGCCCTGGAGGTCACCGGCATCCGGCTCCCCGAGCCGGGTCCCGGCCAGGTGAGGGTCCGCCTCGCCGCCGCCGGGGTCTGCCACTCCGACCTTTCCCTGTCCAACGGCACCATGCGGGTGCCCGTCCCCGCAGTCCTCGGCCACGAGGGCGCGGGCACGGTCGTCTCCGTCGGCGAGGGCGTCACCCATGTCGCCCCCGGCGACGGCGTCGTCCTCAACTGGGCTCCGTCCTGCGGAAAGTGCCATCACTGCTCGATCGGCGAGGTCTGGCTCTGCGCCGACGCCCTGACGGGCGCCGCCAGTGTCTACGCCGCCACCGAGGACGGCACCGATCTCCACCCCGGCCTCAACGTCGCCGCGTTCGCCGAGGAGACCGTCGTCGCCGCCAACTGTGTGCTGCCGGTCCCGGACGGTGTCCCGCTCACCGATGCCGCGCTCCTCGGCTGCGCGGTCCTCACCGGCTACGGCGCCGTCCACCACTCCGCCCGGGTCCGCGAGGGCGAGTCGGTCGTCGTCTTCGGCGTCGGCGGAGTCGGGCTCGCGACGCTCCAGTCCGCCCGGATCGCGGGCGCCTCCACGGTCATCGCCGTCGATGTGTCGCCGGAGAAGGAGGCCCTCGCCCGCCGGGCCGGAGCCACCGAGTACGTCGTCGCCTCCGAGACCACCGCGAAGGAGATCCGCAAGCTGACCGGCGGTCAGGGCGCGGACGTGGCCGTCGAATGCGTGGGCCGCGCCGCCACGATCCGTACCGCCTGGGACTCGACCAGGCGCGGCGGCCGTACGACGGTCGTCGGCATCGGCGGCAAGGACCAGCAGGTCAGCTTCAACGCTCTGGAGATCTTCCACTGGGGCCGTACGCTCTCGGGCTGCGTGTACGGCAACTCCGACCCGGCACGGGATCTGCCGGTGCTCGCGGAGCACATCCGCGCGGGACGCCTGGACCTGAGCGCCCTGGTGACGGAGCGGATCACCCTCGACGGCATCCCGGCCGCCTTCGACAACATGCTCGCGGGCAAGGGCGGACGGGCGCTGATCGTCTTCGAGTGAGCGTCCCCCCGGCCGGCCGCTCCTGGGCAGCCGGCCGGGGAATCCACGTCAGCCGACGCGAACGGCGATCCCCGGATACTCCAGCGGCAGCCCGCACTCGTCGTAGACCATGCGGCACTCGAAGCCGAAGGCGGGAGCCGCGTAGTCGTAGCGCTCGTGCCTGGTCTCCTCGGTGGTGCGCGTGTACGTCTGCTCCAGCCGCTCGACCGTGAGGTCGAGCGCGCGGACGTACGCCGCCGGCGCCGCCGCCGCTGCCCCCAGCGGCAACTCCAGCCGGCGCACGGGCAGGGCATTGGTCAGTGCCGAGGACTCCAGGTCCACGTCGAAGCAGCCGTCGAGGTGCGGCGCGGGGCTGCCGTCGACCAGCCAGTGCCCCGACCCGTCCGTCGTCAGTGCGGTCGTCCGGGCGCCCGACGGTGCACGACCGCGTACCCGTGCGGCGCGGGTCCTCCCGGCCGCGTCCAGCTCGATGGCGTACTCGACCGCGAAGGCGTCGCCGTCCTCCACCGCGGTCGTGCACCCCTCGACGCGCCAGCCGTCGTCCAGGAGCTGGAAGAACGCGACCTCGAAGCCCGCCCGGGCGTCCTGATGCCGCCAGGCCGCGGTCGCGGGCGGGGATGTGTAGCGCACGGCGACCACCTTTCCACGACCGTCACGCTACTGGCGGGTAATGATCGAGCAAAAACTCCTGCTGCACGAACCGTTGACCGCCATACCATCCGGTCGGTACGGTCCCCGCACTCCTCGTCCCCCGCACCCAATCGGAGTGTGCACGCATGGACACGGCACCCCCTTCCCCGCTCGCCGGTACGGCACAGTCGACCGCTCCCACCGACCGGCACCGCCGCCGGGTGGCCACCGCCGCCGCCCTCGCATCCGCCGTCGAGTGGTACGACTACTTCGTCTTCGGTATCGCCGCCGCCCTCGTCCTCGGGGACCTGTACTTCCCCGCGGGCAGCTCCTCGGCCGGTGTCCTCGCCGCCTTCGCCACCTTCGCGGTCGGCTTCCTCGCCCGGCCCGTCGGCGGCATCATCGCCGGCCAGCTCGGCGACAAGCGCGGCCGCAAGCCGATGCTCGTCCTGGCGCTCACCCTGATGGGCATCGCCACCGCCGGCATCGGGCTGCTGCCCACGTACGAGACGATCGGCATCGCCGCCCCGCTCCTGCTGGTGCTGCTCCGCGTCATGCAGGGCATCGCGGTCGGGGCCCAGTGGGGCGGCGCGATGCTGATGGCCACCGAGTACGCCCCCGAGGGCAAGCGCGGACTGTACGGCAGCCTCGTCCAGCTCGGCGTGCCCATCGGTGTGGTCACCGCGAACACCGTGTTCCTGGCGGCGGGCGCGCTCACCGACGACGCCACCTTCGCGTCCTGGGGCTGGCGGGTGCCGTTCTTCGTCGGCTTCCTCGTCCTCGGCCTCGCCTGGTACATCCACACCCGGGTCGAGGAGACCCCCGAGTTCCGCGAGGCCGAAAAGGCCCTGGCCGAGCAGGAGAAGAGCGAGACCCGGACCCGGTCCCCGCTGGGCACGATCCTGCGCCAGCACCTCGGAACGGTCTTCCTCGCCGGCGGCTCCTTCGCGGTCAACACCGCGACCTTCTACATCATCATCACCGGCGTGCTGGACTACTCGACCCGTGAACTCGGCATGGAGCGCGAGGCGGTGCTCACCGTCTCGCTCTGCGTCAGCCTCACCCAGCTCGCGCTGATACCCGCCTCCGCCGCGCTCTCCGACCGCATCGGACGGCTGCGGATCTACGCGGCCGGCGCGGTCGGCCTGCTGGTCTGGGCAGTCCCGCTGTTCCTGCTCATCGACACCAAGTCGCTGCTGTGGCTGGCCGTCGGCACCTTCGTCACCAGCTGCTTCCTCAGCATCATGTACGGGCCGCAGGCCGCGCTCTTCGCCGAGCTGTTCACGGCGGAGATGCGGTACACCGGCGCCTCGCTCGGCTACCAGATCGCGGCGGTCTTCGGCGGCGGCCTGGCGCCGTTCGTCATGGTGCTGCTGCTGGAGGCGACCGGCACCTCGATGGCCGTCTCCGGCTACATCATCGGCCTGGCCGTCATCGCGCTCGTATCGATCAGGATTCTCGCGAAGCGGGCGGCTGCCCGGGCGTGACCCCGGTTGCTCCGGCCGCCGCGGCGGCCTCCGTGACGCCGGCCCGGTCCTTCCGGGCCGGCGTACGGGACCCGGAGCGGGACACCGCGACGCCCGCCAGGCACACCACACCGCCCAGCAGTGTCAGCGGCCCCGGCACCTCATCGAGGAAGAGCCACGACATCAGCACCACCAGCGCGGGCACCGCATACGTGGTCGCGCCCATCTTCCCGGCGGTCGTACGGGCCAGGGCGTACGCCCACGTCGTGAAGGCGAGCGCGGTCGGGAACACGCCCAGGTACACCATGTTCAGCGTCGCCGGCACGGAGGCGTCGGCGGCCTCGCGGAGCAGCACCCCCGCGAACGGCAGACACGCCACCGCGCCGATCACACAGCCCCAGGTCGTCACCTGCAGCGCCGACGCGTGCCGAAGCGCCGGCTTCTGGCCGACCACACCGGCGGCGTACGACACCGCTGCCAGCAGACAGAGCAGCACACCCAGCACGGACGCCGAGCCCTCACCGGACATCGAAAGACCGACCACCGCCGCGCCCGCGAACGACACACCCATCCCGGCGAGCAGCCGCGCCGGCAGCCCCTCCTTGAGCAGCCAACCGGCGAGCAGTGCCATCACCAGCGGGCCGACATTGACGACCAGCGCCGCCGTGCCCGCGTCCACCTTCTGCTCACCCCAGTTCAGGGCCACCATGTACAGCCCGAACCAGAGCAGCCCGGAGACCGCGATCCCGGGCCACGCGGCCCGGGGCGGCAGTCCCTCACGGCGTACGGCGCATATGGCGCCGAGGACCAGCGCACCGGCGAGCAGCCGGCCGAGGGCGAGCGCGCCGGGGGAGTACTCCGCGCCGGCGCTGCGGATCGAGACGAACGCCGAGGCCCAGAGGACGACGGTGGTCGCGGCCGCGGCGAAGGCGCGCCACTGGGTCTTGGTCATGCGGCGACCGTACGTCGTGGACTCTTCGGCGCGCACCGCGATATCCCTCACCGCAGTGCATCCCTCACCGCAGTGCCTGTGCCGGTATGCCCAGCAGGTCGCGGAGGGCCGCTCCCCGTCCGCGGTGACCTTCACCGCCCGTTCCGAGCCGATGCGTACGCACCAGCCGGAGTCCGTCCAGTCCAGCTACGGCCCACCCGTCGATTCCTTCTTCGCCCATGCCCCTCGCACCCCCGCCTCGTACTGCACTGCCAGTCCGTCCAGCAGCGCCCTGAGCCCTGTCTCGAACGCCCCCTCGTCGACCTGCTCCTGCCGGTCGGCGAGCAGATGGGCCTGGCCGAGATGCGGGTAGTCGGCCGGGTCGTACGCGGTCTCGTCGTTCACGAAGCCCCGGGCGAAGGAGCCGAGTGCCGAGCCGGTGATGAAGTACCGCATCAGGGCGCCGATGTGGGTGGCCTGGGCCGGTGGCCAGCCGGCCCGGACCATGGCGCCGAAGACGGCGTCGGCGACCTTCAGGCCGGCCGGGCGGCGGCCGGGGCCGCGGGCGAGGACCGGGACGATGTTGGGGTGGTCCGCGAGGGCGGCGCGGTACGAGACGGCCCAGTCGTGCAGTGCGGTGCGCCAGTCGCGGGCGTCGGTCTCGTCGAACATCGACAGGTCGACCTTGGCGCTGACCGCGTCGGCGACCGCGTCCAGGATCTCGTCCTTGTTGCGGAAGTGGTTGTAGAGGGACGGTCCGCTCACCCCCAGCTCCGCGGCGAGCCGGCGGGTCGAGACCGCGTCGAGGCCCTCCGCGTCCACGAGCGCGCTCGCCGTCCCGACGATGCGGTCTCTGCTGAGGAGGGGCTTGCGCGGTCGGGCCATGCGGCACATAGTAGGCCCTGCCAACCAGAAACTAGCAGTGGTAGTTAAAGGCGGGATGTTCCGTGGTGAACCTGGAGTTGAGCGAGGAGCAGATGGCCGTCCGGCGGCTCGCCCGCGACTTCGTCGACCGTGAGATCACCCCGCACGTCGTCGACTGGGACCGGGCCGAGAATGTCGACAGGTCGATCGTGAAGAAGCTGGGCTCGGTCGGCTTCCTCGGGCTCACCGTCGACGAGGAGTACGGCGGCTCGGGCGGCGACCATCTCGCGTACTGCCTGGTCACGGAGGAGCTCGGGCGCGGTGACTCGTCGGTCCGGGGCATCGTCTCGGTCTCCCTCGGGCTGGTCACCAAGACCATCGCCGCCTGGGGCAGCGAGGAGCAGAAGCGGCACTGGCTGCCGAGGCTCACCGCCGGCGAGGCCCTAGGCTGCTTCGGGCTGACCGAGCCCGGAACCGGCTCCGACGCGGGCAACCTCGCCACCCGCGCCGTACGGGACGGCGGCACATACGTCATCAACGGCTCGAAGATGTTCATCACCAACGGCACCTGGGCCGATGTGGTGCTGCTCTTCGCCCGCACCGACGACACCCCGGGCCACCGCGGTGTCTCCGCCTTCCTCATACCCGCCGACGCCCCCGGGCTGACCCGCCGTACGATCCGCGGCAAGCTGGGCCTGCGTGGCCAGGCCACTGCCGAACTGGTCCTGGAAGACGTACGGGTGCCGGCCGACGCCATGCTCGGGCCCGAGGGCAAGGGCTTCTCGATCGCCATGTCCGCGCTCGCCAAGGGGCGCATGTCGGTGGCCGCGGGCTGCGTCGGCATCGCCCAGGCCGCGCTCGACGCCGCCGTCGCCTACGCGGGAGAGCGCGAGCAGTTCGGCAAGCCGATCGCCTCGTACCAGCTGGTGCAGGAGCTGATCAGCGACATCGCCGTGGACGTGGACGCGGCGCGGCTGCTGACCTGGCGGGTCGCCGATCTCGTCGACCGGGGCCAGGACTTCGCCACCGCCGCGTCCAAGGCCAAGCTCTTCGCGTCCGAAGCGGCCGTCCGCGCCGCGAACAACGCCCTGCAGGTCTTCGGCGGCTACGGCTACATCGACGAGTACCCGGTGGGCAAACTGCTCCGCGACGCGAGGGTGATGACCCTGTACGAGGGCACCAGTCAGATCCAGAAGCTCATCATCGGACGGGCGCTGACGGGGGTCTCCGCCTTCTGAACCCGCCTGCCCGAGTGGGTGGTTGAGTGCGTGCCTGCATGCCTGCGTGAGTACCTGCCTGAGTACCTGCCCGGGTGGGTGCCTGAGTACGGACGCGGATGATGCGCGGCCCGCGTCCACGCATCCTGTCGGGCATGAGTGAGACAGGGGTCAAGCAGCAGAACACGACGGCGTACTACGGCCAGGCCGTCGCCTCCTTCGCCATCGCGCTCGGCGCGGTCGCCATCGGGATCTTGAATCTGGACGCCGACGTGTGGGTGCGCGCCTTCCTCGGCATCACGGTCCTCTATCTGACGACCTCGGCGTTCACCCTGGCCAAGGTGATCAGGGACAAGCAGGAGGCCGGACAGATCGTGAACCGTGTCGACCAGGCCCGGCTGGAGAAACTGCTGGCCGAGCACGACCCGTTCCAGAAGCTCTAAGCGCTTGCTCAGGTTCGGGGTATGGTGGGCGTCCTGCTGAGTGGAGAAGGGGCGAGCGATGACTGCGGCGGAGGACACAACGGGCGAGGAAGTGCCGTGGGGCGAGGTCGCTCCCGAAGCCGCGAGGAAGCTCCTGGTCGCCGCCGTCGAGGCCTTCGCCGAACGGGGCTATCACGCGACGACGACGCGGGACATCGCCGGCCGTGCGGGGATGAGCCCCGCCGCGCTCTACATCCACTACAAGACCAAGGAGGAGCTGCTCCACCGGATCAGCCGGATCGGGCACGACAAGGCGCTCGAGGTTCTGTCGACGGCCTCCGAGGGCGGGGGCACGCCCAGCGAGCGGCTTGCCGCGGCCGTGAGCTCGTTCGTCCGCTGGCACGCCGGGCGGCACGACACCGCGCGCGTGGTGCAGTACGAGCTCGACGCGCTCTCCGACGAGCACCGGACCGAGATCGTGGAGCTGCGCCGCCGCAGCGACGCCGTCGTGCGCCAGATTCTGCGCGACGGCGTCGAGGCGGGGGAGTTCGACGTCCCTGACGTGCCGGGGACCACGCTGGCGGTGCTGTCGCTCTGCATCGACGTGGCGCGGTGGTTCAGCACCCAGGGCCGCAGGACGCCGGAGGAGGTCGGCGCACTCTACGCCGACCTCGTCCTGCGCATGGTCTCCGCCCGGAAGTGAGCGGAACGCCGGGCAGCGGCCGCGGCTCGGGTCCCGGTCGGACGAAGTGATCCCGGTCCTGGTCCTGGGCAGTAGAAGCAACCCTGGTCCGGTCCCGGTCCCGGTCCCGGTCAGAAGAAGTAGCGGGACACCGATTCGGCGACGCACACCGGCTTGTCCGAACCCTCGCGCTCCACGGTCACGACGGCCGTGACCTGCACACCGCCGCCCGCCTCCTCGACGCTCTCGAGGACGGCGGTCGCGCGCAGTCGTGAGCCGACCGGCACGGGTGCGGGGAAGCGGACCTTGTTGGTCCCGTAGTTGATGCCCATCTTCATGCCCTCGACCCGCATGATCTGCGGCACGAGCGTCGGCAGCAGCGACAGCGTCAGATAGCCGTGCGCGATGGTCTTCCCGAACGGCCCGGCGGCGGCGCGCTCGGGGTCCACATGGATCCACTGGTGGTCGCCGGTGGCATCGGCGAAGAGGTCGATGCGCTTCTGGTCGATCTCCAGCCAGTCGCTGTGGCCCAGCTGCTCGCCGACCCCCGCGGTCAGCTCCTCGGCGGATGTGAAGATCCTCGGCTCGGCCATGTCCCTGTTCCCTGCCTCTCATCCGGTCCACTCTGATGTCTAAGCGACTGCTTAGCATGGTCGGGGTGGAGGCTTCTGTCAACGGATGCCCGCACCGCAGGTCACGTAGGCTTCCGAGGTGCCGCAGATTCCGGAGAAGATCCACGAACTCACCGTCGGCCAGCTGTCCGCGCGCAGCGGAGCCGCCGTTTCCGCCCTGCACTTCTACGAGTCGAAAGGGCTCATCAGCAGTCGCAGGACCGCGGGCAACCAGCGCCGGTACGGACGCGACGCGCTGCGCCGGGTCGCCTTCGTCCGTGCCGCCCAGCGGGTCGGCATCCCGCTCGCCACCATCAGGGACGCGCTCGCCGAACTGCCGGAGGAGCGCACGCCCAACCGCGCGGACTGGGCACGGCTCTCCGAGGCCTGGCGCTCCGAGCTCGACGAGCGCATCAAGCAGCTCGGACGGCTGCGCGACCATCTCACCGACTGCATCGGCTGCGGCTGCCTGTCCTTGGAGACCTGTGTCCTGTCCAACCCGGACGACGTCTTCGGCGACCGTATGACCGGCTCGCGGCTGCTGCCGGAACGACGGTGCGCTCCGCAGGACGGGGCCTGAAGGCGGACGGGATCCGCCCCGGCGGCCCCGGTCAGCGGGGCTCGGGGAAGGCGGCCTCGCGCGGCACGAAGGAGAAGCCGACCGCGACCACCAGCACAAGGGCGCCGATGACCAGCAGGACCACCGGCGGAGCGAGCCGTTCGTCGTGGATCATCCACGCGCCCAGCAGACCGCCCGCGAACATGGCCGCCACCGAGGCCGCGCGCCGGACCTCGTTCCGCGCCCCCGGTTCGATCCGGGCGTCGAGCGCGAGGCGGGAACCGCCGATGAGGGCGGTGAACGCCCGGGTGGTGACGGTGGTGGGCATGCCCGGCACCTTCGCCCGCAGTGTGGTGACATTGCGGACCCCCATGGCCAGCGCCACCAGCGCGGACACCACGTAGTGCCTGCCGGTGACCGGTTCGCCGCCCCGCTCCATCCCCCACGCCACCAGGGCGGCGACGACCAGCAGTCCGGCCTCGGCGAACAGGGCGTCCGTGAACCACCGGTGGCCGCGCACCTGTGCGTGCGATTCGAACCGGGCGGACAGCACAGCACCCACGGTGAATCCCCCCAGCGAGGCCGCACACGCGGCCACGGAAAGCCCGCCGACGCCGGCGAGCGCGAAGGACATCAGCAGCATGTTGCCCGTCTGGACAGCAGTGAAGACCGGGCCGAGCGCGAGAAAGCTGACCGCCTCGACCAACCCTGTCGCCATGGTGAGCGCCATCATGGCCCAGGTCAGGGCGGGTTCGCGTTTCGGCTGCACGCGCCGAGTCTCGGCGGATCCGGTCGTCCGCACCGCCGATTGCGCCGACCGTGGGCGCGCGGTCCAGGGCACCCGGTGGCCCGCACCCCCGTGACGGGCCACCCGGCACCCGGTCCCTGCCCCGCGGTCGCGGTGCGTGGCGGCCCGCACCCCCGTGACGGGCCACCACACACCAGGACGGTCACTCGTACTCGGTGCCGCCCTTGCGGGTCAGATAAGCGGGGCTGACCGACTTGGCTATCGCACGGCCGCCCACCACCGGGCTGTAGCGCTCGGTGGCCGGGCGGATCACGACACCCTCGCGCAGATGCAGATCCCGCCCCGAGACCGTCTCGCGGCCGCTCGCGAACGCGAGCACCGTCTCCAGCGCGTAAGGGCCTTCGTACAGCCGTGGCACCAGAGGCAGTTCACCGTCGAGCAGCTCCGCGGCGTCCAGCCAGCGGACCTGGCCGTCGATCTCCGCCGAGACGTCGAAGACCGCGAGGCCGAGCTCCGTCGAGCGGGCGTTCGCCCCGTACGACAGGTCCTGCACGCCCGCGCCGAACACCTCACCGAAGATGCCGACCCTGCTCGCCCCCAGCTTCTCGGCGAGCCTCGCCGCGACCTCGGCGACGCCGTGGCCGTGCACCGCCCGCCAGTACAGGTTCCTCGGGTCCTCCTTCAGCGCGAGGCCCTTCGAGCCGAAGCCCTTCGAGGACACCAGCACCCTCCCCCGTGGCTCTCCGGGCACGGGAGCGACCCCCACGCCGTCGGCGACGTACGTCACCAGGCAGGCCGTGCCGTGCAGCTTCTCCGTCAGCACGACGGGCTCGCCCGGCTCGAAGATGTCCGGATACCGCTGAAGGTTCTCGATGTCGACCCACGGGAGCAGGTCGGGCGCGGACTCGACATCGCCGCTCATCGTGGGCGGGATCGGCGGCGACCACTTGGTGATGCCCAGCGCCTCGGCGAAGTCCGTGCCGTCCGCGGCCGCGCGCCCGAGATCGGTGTCCGCGAGCGCCTTCGGCCGGCAGACGATCCCCTGCGACAGCTCACCGCGCAGCCGCACCGCCTTGACCCGGTCGGACGCCTTCCCGGCTAGCCGCCCGGTCAGCCCGAGCTCCTCGATCAGCCCGGCCGGGAGCACGGCCTGCTCCGGGATGTAGACGGCGATGTCACCACTGCGGTAGGCACCCTTGGCGACGACGGCGCGATAGAGGCCCACCTGGGCCAGCTCGAGGGCGTCGGCGTTGGGATGCTCATGGATCGTCAGCAGTTCGGCGGTGACGCGCAGCGTCGACATGTCAGGGCTCCTCGGATGTGGTCTGCATCGCCCCAACTGTCGCCGCCCGGAATACCGGTGGGCCACCGGATTTCCGCTCTGGTACCTTCGCCGCCGCCGCGACCAGCTCGGCGTTGGACGCCGCCGGCCGCCCGTCGGGCAGGAACAGCACGTCCTCCAGGCCGATCCGGGTGTCCAGACCCAGTCGGCGCGCCAGCCGCAGCACCGGCCACGCGCCGCCGTCCTCGCCGTGCAGCAGCACCGGAAGCCGAAGGGGCGCACCTGCGCCGACACTGTCGCCGCACGCCGGAACCCGGTGGCGAACGGGACTCGGGGGCAGGCCGTGGGCCGCGCCCGGGCCCAGCTCGTCGAGCAGGGCGAGCGCCGAGGCTTCCGCGGTCGCGGGGTCCGGATCCGTCACCTCGGCCAGCACCCGCAGCACCCGGGGCGCGAGCGGCGACCGCAGGAACTGCTGCGGCCCGTCCGTCCCGGACCAGAGGCCCGCCTCCACGCCCACCCCGCGCTCCAACAGCGCGGCCGCGACCTCCTCCGCCCCGTCCTCGTGCCAGTTGACCGACGCGTGGTCGGGCAGCACCGTCCAGGCGCGGACGCGCTCCACCCGTCGCTCCGGATCCGGCTCGGCCCACGCACCCGTCGTCACCCCGACCGGTACGCCCCCCACCACGGCCCGTATCGCCGTGAGCACGGGGGCGATCACGCGCGGCGCGAGCGAGTCGCTCCCACACGGCGTCTTCGGATGCACATGGACGCCGGCCGCGCCCGCGGCGAGCGCGGCCGCCGCCGACTCGGCCAGCGCGTCCGGCGACATCGGCACCGCGGCCGAATCCCCCGCGCCACGGGCCCCGTTGAGACAGACCTGGATCATGCCTTCGATGGTGCCAGGCGCCACTGACAACGCGGGGGGCCACCGCTCGGCGGCCCGCCCCCGCGCGCCGCGTCCCTCCGGCCTGATCCAAAAAACAGGCCCTACGCCACCGACGCGAGTTCCCTGCCCCGGATCCGCTTGGCGGTCCTGAGGGCCTCGTCCGTGAGCACGGGCTGCGGCACCACGACTCCGCACCCGGCGCACACCGGACCGTACGACGGTTCGTGGTCCAGACCCTGACGCCAGACGATCCGGTTCCCCGCACACACCGGGCAGACCGTTCCGGGCGCCGCCTCCAGTGCCGCGATCAGCCGGCGCAGCACCTCACCGAGCGGGTCCGAGGGGTGCACCGCCGGATCGTCGCAGCGGGCGACCCCGTTGCCGCCCCAGGTGCGCCGGTGCCAGTCGTCGAAACTGCCGGGCCGCCGCAGCCCCTCGTGCTTCTCGCGCCTGCGGCGCTCCGCGAACTCCTCCTCGTACGCGAGCCACACGGCCCGCGCGTCCTCCAGTTCATCGAGCGCGGCCACCAGCCGCGCCGGATCGGGTTCCCGGTCCTCGGGCTCGATCCTGTGCCTCGCGCACAGGTGGTCCCAGGTCGCCCTGTGCCCGTACGGGGCGAACCTCTCAAGGCACTTGCGCAGTGAATACCGCCGCAGCGCCAGATCACATCGCGGGTCGCGCACCTGTCTCGCAAGACTCCGGAAACCGGCCATTGCACCGCCACCTCCGTCGCTCGTACTTCGTCGCTCGTACTTCCGCGTCGAGGAATGGACGTACGACTACCCGATCCGGCTCCATCGAAAATCCGTTGGAGTACCGGATGTGATGGTCGCCCGGACGGGGCCCAGGATGCGCCCATGGGTGGGGAGAGCACACGGTTCCAGGAAGAGCGGCTGCCGGACGAGGCAGTGCCGGCCATCGTCGCCGAGCGGCTGACCTCGGAGTTCGGGAGTACGGGGACGCTGGAGCCGGGCCGGCTGAAGGGCCCCGGCACCCTTGCGGTCAGCGCCCCACCCTGCCCGCCGCCAGCACGACCCGAGCCAGCTCCGGATGCAGGATGTCGCTGTGCGCCCCGGACGGCGGCCCGCCGTGGCGCACCACCGACGCCGCGTCGACATTCACGCACCCGGCGGCCGGGAGCCCGTCGCGCAGCGCCTCCTCCAGGGTGAGCCGGCGCGTGCCGGCGACGGCCTGGATGCCGTCGTGGCCGACCGCCCACCAACGTTTGTCGAGACCGACGAGCGTCGAGGAGTCCCCTGCCATCCGGGACGCCAGCGGATAGATCACGCCGAGCGCCGTGTCATGCCGTGAGAAGCAGGCGACCAGCGGCCCGTCGACCCGGTGCTGCATGTCGCGCAGCACCCCGCTGCTGCCCTTGGCATGCGGAAGCGACGGCGCGAACGCGTAGTGCGAGAAGGCGCCTTGCAGCAGGGTCACCGACTTCACCGGGCGGGCACCTGCGGGCAGCCCCCGCAGCGCGAACGCGACGAGCCGCGCGCCCTGGCTGTGCCCCACGAGATGGACGCGTGTGGTGGGGGAGGAGCGGGCGAGCTGCCCGAGCAGCGGCCCGAGCCCGAGCTCCCCGACCGTCCCGGCCCGTCTTTTCATCGTGTAGTACGTGGCCTGGCGGAGCACTTCCCGTGCGCCCTTCCACAGCTTCTTCAGTCCACCACCGATCGCGAGTGAGGGTTCCGCGCCTTCGAGCGCCTCGGTGAAGATCCGGCAGACCTCGACGGGGTCCTCCCGGAGGAACAGCGGCTCGCCGTCGTCGGCCACGTCGCCGACGAGTCCGGCGGTCGTGGCCTCGGTCAACTCCCTCACCAGCAGCCCGAATTCATCGAAGGCCGCGTGCGATGCGGGTTCCTCCGCGAGCAGCACCGCCAGCCGGCCCAACGCCGCTTCCCGGCCCGGAAAGACTCCGGCAAGCGCCTCGAAGTCCGGCACCGGCTCGTCGGTGAACATCATCGAGGGCCACACGACCCCCGCGTACCCGACGCGTGCGCCGGGCGGAAGGAGGCCCGGGAACGGCTCGAAGAAGCGCGAGCAGAAACGCGTCGCCGTGGACCGGGAGTTGTTCCAGCCATGCGCGAGCATCACGAGATCCGTGACCCCCGGTCCCACGAGAGCGTCCCGCTGAGCGGGGTCCGCATCGCCGTCCGCGTCGAACGTGATCTCCCGGTACGGTCGCACACTCATCTCGTTCACGGGCGCGTCCCTCCTCCCCCCAGGGCTCCGTCCTGGGGACCTCCACCGAAGACCGCTGCTGACCCAGCATCCCGCGGCGGTTGAGGGACGGCCAGACCCGTGGCGAGTGCCGGTCAGTGCCGGTCAGAGCCGGTCAGAGCCGGTTCGACGCGGTCACCCGGTGGAGATGGATCAGCAGGTCGTACGAGGTGCCCAGCCGCACCGGCTCCGGCTCGGCCGGCCAGGAGTTGCCGATGTTCCGGGTCGGACGGACCTCGCCCAGCCACTTGCGGGCCGCGTCGGGCGCGGTCCGCAGATCGAGGTAGTAGTCGCGGCCCGACACCCGCTCCAGGGTGTGCTCATTGCTCCCCGTCGGCATCGGCCCCACCGAGAACCTGCGGATCGGCTCGGCCGGATCGGTCATGTCGAGCGCGTTGAACGACCCCTGCCCGAAGGTGAATCCGACGCTCACATACGCCGTGCCCATCATGTCGCGCACGAACGCGCCCTGCAGCTTCGGGTACTGGGCGGGGCTGCTCGTCTCGTACCCCACATGCCCGTTGTGCGCCGAGAGCAGCATCCGGTGCCCGGTCTGCCGCTGCCACCACACCGTGTTCTCGGCCATGACCCGGTCCCGGTGGAGCATCGCCCGACCGAGCTGCTCCGGGTCGAAGAAGTCGTACGCGTACATCGCGCCGGTCGCGGCGATGACCCGGGCGTACTGGAGCACCCAGGCGTGCCGCTCGCGGTCCGGCCCGGGCCGCTGCCGCTCCAGCAGTTCCAGAGCCTGCCGCACCTCACCGGCCAGTGCCTTGCGCTCGTCGAGCGGCTTCACCAGATACGCCTTCATCGTCTCGTCGACGGACCCGGCCGGCCGCGACGCCCGGTAGAGCCGGCTGATCCGCGGAAGCAGCGCGGGATACCGCTCGCCGACGTAGTCCGTCACGGTGTCGAAGAGCTGCGGCCCGGCGTACCCGACGTCGTTGCCCATGAACTGCACCTGGTGGCCGGGGTGCCGGAGGTTGTGCTCCCGCATCCAGCGGATCAGGTCCAGATACTCCCGGGTGTGCCACATGAGATAGGAGTTCTGGAACTCCTCACGCATGATGCGCCGGGGATCCCCCTTCCCGTGCAGCACATAGTCGTTGAGCCGGAGCCCAGCGCTCCAGTTCGCTTCCAGGGCGTACGTCGTGAAGCCCTTCCGCTCGACGAGATGCCGGAAGAGCCGGTGCTTCGTCGTGAAGAACTCACGGGAGTTGTGGGTGGCCTCGCCGACCCCGACGACCTTCGCCTCGCCGGTCATCCGGCCGAACGGCCGGAGATCCGACAGGGGCTCGGCCGCCCGCGCCAGCGCGGGTAACGGATCGCCGCCGCGAGCGGCGGGGGAGGCATCGGCGCGTGCGGCGGGGGCGGTCGCGGCGAGCGTCGTGAGGCAGAGGACGGCCAGCAGGAGCCGGTGCAGGTGATGACGTGTGGAAACGCGCATGCGTCAAGGGTGTCGGCGGGCCGGCAGGGCCCGCCATCCGGCCATCACCCCTGCGCGGGCGGGGGAATACCCCCGCTCAGCGGTACTGCAGATACCCCCGGCGCACGGCACGGAACGCGGCCAGGTCCTGCTGCCAGGCGCCCACCAGCTCGTCCGTGTCCGCCCCCGCGTCGATCATCGTGCGCACCCGCGTGGACCCGGTGAGTTTGTCGATCCAGTTGTCCGACCGCCAGGCGAAGCCGCTCCAGCTCCGCTTCGCCGTCACCAGCAGGCCGATGCCGGTGCGGACCGGGTCGTACGCCTCCCGGTCGTGGACGTGCAGCTGTACTCCGCCGACCGTCCTGCCCTGGAACTTGGAGAAGGTCGGGGCGAAGTACGCCTCGCGGAAGCGCACGCCGGGCATTTCCAGCGCGTTGGCCGCCTCCGCCCAGGCGCGGTCGATGCCCTCGGCGCCGAGCAGCTCGAACGGGCGGGTCGTCCCCCGTCCCTCCGAGAGGTTCGTGCCCTCGAAGAGGCAGGTGCCCGAGTAGACGAGGGCGGTGTCCGGCGTCGGCATGTTGGGGCTCGGCGGCACCCAGGGCAGGTCCGTCGCGTCGTAGAAGTCCTCGCGCCGCCAGCCCGACATGCGCACGGTCGCCAGCTCGACCGGCGTCGTGAGGAACTCGCCGTTGAAGAGCAGGGCCAGCTCGGTGACGGTCATGCCGTGCGCCTGGGCGATGGGCTCGCGGCCCACGAAGGTCGCGAACGCCTTGTCCAGGACCGGGCCGAGTGCCGCCCGCCCGGTGACCGGGTTGGGCCGGTCCAGCACGACGAACCGCTTCCCGGCGAGCGCCGCCGCCACCATGCAGTCGTACAGCGTCCAGATGTACGTGTAGAAGCGGGCGCCGGCGTCCTGGATGTCGAACACGATCGTGTCGACGCCGGAGGCGGTGAAGATGTCCGCGAGCGGCCGGCCGCTCTTCAGATAGGTGTCGTAGACGGGCAGGCCGGTGGCCGGGTCGTCGTAGCGGCCCTCGGAGCCGCCCGCCTGGGCGGTGCCGCGGAAGCCGTGCTCGGGTCCGAAGACGGCGGCGAGATCCACTCGCTCGTCGGCGTGCATGACGTCCACGATGTGGCGGGCGTCGCGGGTGATGCCGGTCGGATTGGTGACGACACCGATCCGTTCGCCGGACACCAGCCGGTAGCCGTCGGCGGCGAACCGCTCGAAGCCGGTGCGGACCCGGCTGCGCCCGCCGTGCGCGGCGGCGGCCGGTGCGGCCGCCGCCAGGGCGCCGACCGCGCCTCCCGCCGCCAGCAGACCCCGTCTGGACAGGCTCATCGCGCCACCTCCGTGATCGCTACATCTGTCATGGACACGCACGCTAGCGCGCGGTCGGGCCGTGCGGAACGAGCCGGACACGGTCGTTCCCGCCCGCCTCTTCCGTGGCCACATACCGACTGGTTAGTCTGCTGCCTGGAGTGAACCGCGACGGAGAGGCAGGTCCGATGAGCACGCTGCAGGGCGCGAACGTGGTGGTCACAGGAGCGGGCGGCGGGATCGGTGCCGCCCTCGCCCGCCGGTTCGTGGCGGAAGGCGCACGCGTCGCCGTCAACGACCTCGACCCCGGCAGGACCAAGGCCGTCGCCGACGAGATCGGCGCCCTCGCCGTCCCCGGCGACGCCTCCGCCATCGTCGAGGAGGCCCGCGACGCGCTCGGCGGCACCGTCGACATCTACTGCGCCAACGCCGGACTCGCCTCGCCGGGCGACGCCTTCGCCGACGAGGACGTCTGGGCATCCGCCTGGGACGTCAACGTCATGGCGCACGTCCGCGCCGTCCGCACCCTGCTGCCGGACTGGCTGGAGCGCGGCAGCGGCCGGTTCGTCTCCACGGTCTCCGCGGCCGGGCTCCTCACGATGATCGGAGCCGCCCCGTACAGCGTGACCAAGCACGGCGCGGTCGCCTTCGCCGAATGGCTCTCGCTGACGTACCGTCACCGCGGGCTCAAGGTCCACGCCATCTGCCCGCAGGGCGTCCGTACGGACATGCTCACGGCGGCGGGATCGGCCGGCGAACTGGTCCTCGCCCCCAGCGCCATCGAGCCCGAGGACGTCGCCGACGCCCTCTTCGAAGGCATCGAGGCCGACCGCTTCCTGATCCTTCCGCACCCCGAGGTCGCCGAGTACTACCAGGCCCGCGCCGCCGAACCCGGCCGCTGGCTGGCCGGCATGAACCACATCCAGCGGAAGTGGGAAGAGAGGGCGAAGTGACCGCGGACGGCTACGCCGCCAGGCCTTGGCTCTCGCAGCTCACCGACGCCCGGCGGGCGCCGGTGGCACCGCACGCGACCGTCGTGCACTCCTTCCGCGCCGCCGTCGACCGGGCCCCCTGGCACACCGCCCTCGCCTACTTCGACGGACGGCTCAGCTACCGCGAGACCGACGCGCTCTCCGACTCGGTCGCCGGCCATCTCGCCGCCCCGCGGCATCGCGCGCGGCGACCGCGGCGAGACCGTGAAGGCCTACGTCAGCCTGCGCCCGGGCGCGTCCGTGGCACCCCACGAGCTCGCCGGACACTGCGCGGACCGCCTGGCCGCGTACGAGTACCCACGGCAGGTCGAGGTCCTGGAGGAGCTCCCGAGGACGACAAGTGGGAAGATCCTCAGACGGGAACTGCGTTCCCGTGCGTAGACACGGTGTGCTCCGAGAAGATGAGCCGAGCGAAAGGCGGGTGGCGGCAATGGCCAGGACGACGGACGGGAACGGCACTCCCGTCCCCCAGAGGCTGCTGGCCGCCGCCACCCGGCTCTTCGCGGAGCAGGGCTACGACCGTACGTCCGTCCAGGAGATCGTCGAGGCGGCCGGCGTCACCAAAGGGGCGCTCTACCACTACTTCGGCTCCAAGGAGGACCTCCTCCAGGAGGTCTACTCGCGGGTGCTGAGGCTCCAGCAGGAGCGCCTCGACGCCTTCGCGGAGGCCGACGCGCCGGTCGAGCAGCGGCTGCGGTCCGCCGCCGCCGACGTCGTCGTGACCACCATCGACAACCTCGACGACGCGGCCATCTTCTTCCGCTCCATGCACCACCTCAGCCCGGAGAAGAACAAGCAGGTCCGCGCCGAGCGCAGGCGCTACCACGAGCGCTTCCGGGCGCTCATCGAGGAGGGCCAGCGCAGCGGGGTGTTCTCCGACGCGACCCCCGCGGATCTGGTGGTGGACTACCACTTCGGCTCGGTCCACCACCTGTCCACGTGGTACCGCCCGGACGGGCCGCTCACCCCGCAGCAGGTCGCCGATCACCTCGCCGACCTGCTGCTCAGGGCCCTGCGCCCGTAAGGACGGTCCGGGGGGGAAGCCCCCCGGACACCGAGGCCGCCCTAGTCTTCTGAGTCAGGACAGAAGACTAGGCCGTGTTTGAGAACTCCCGCCTGGCTCGCGACGCCTGGCACGCACTCCCCCGTAGCCCTTCGGGCACGGGAGGTGCCCCCACGCTGCGTTGTCGGAGTCATCCAAGTACGTCCAGTACGAGGACGATCCTCCGCCTTGCGATTGCACGCACCGGACGCCTCGAGCCCCGCCCTGCGGGCGGACGGCGCTAGTTCTCAAACACGGCCTAGACGTACTTCTTGAGCTCGCGCCGCGCCAGCGACCGCTGGTGCACCTCGTCCGGCCCGTCCGCCAGCTTCAGCGTCCGCGCCGCCGCCCACAGCTCGGCCAGCGGGAAGTCCTGACTGACCCCGCCGGCGCCGTGCACCTGGACCGCCTTGTCGAGAATGTCGACGACCGCACGCGGAGTGGCGATCTTGATGGCCTGGATCTCCGTGTGCGCGCCGCGGTTGCCGACCGTGTCCATCAGCCACGCGGTCTTCAGCACCAGCAGTCGCAGCTGCTCGACCGTCACCCGGGCGTCCGCGATCCAGTTCTGCACCACACCCTGCTGGGCGATCGGCTTGCCGAAGGCGGTACGGGACACGGCCCGGCGGCACATCAGCTCGATCGCCCGCTCGGCCATGCCGATCAGCCGCATGCAGTGGTGGATACGGCCGGGACCGAGCCGCGCCTGGGCGATCGCGAAGCCGCCGCCCTCCTCGCCGATCAGATTCGACGCCGGAACGCGGACGTTGTCGAAGACGACCTCGGCGTGCCCGCCGTGGGAGTGGTCCTCGTAGCCGTACACCTGCATGGCGCGCCGGACCTCGACGCCGGGCGTGTCACGCGGGACGAGGATCATCGACTGCTGGCGGCGGATGTCGGCCCCGTCGGGGTCGGTCTTGCCCATCACGATGAAGATCTTGCAGTCCGGATTCATCGCGCCGGAGATGTACCACTTACGGCCGTTGATGACGTACCCGTCACCCTGCCGCTCGATCCGAGTCTCGATGTTCGTCGCGTCGGACGAGGCCACCTCGGGCTCGGTCATCGCGAAGGCCGAGCGGATGTCGGCGGCCAGCAGCGGCTCCAGCCACTGCTTCTTCTGCTCCTCGGACCCGAACTGGGCCAGCACCTCCATGTTGCCGGTGTCGGGCGCCGCGCAGTTCAGCGCCGTCGGGGCCAAGTGGGGGCTGCGGCCCGTGATTTCGGCGAGCGGCGCGTACTGGAGATTGGTCAGCCCGCCCCCGTACTCCTCGTCCGGGAGGAAGAGGTTCCACAGACCCTGCTTACGGGCCTCGGCCTTGAGCTCATCCATGATTGCCGGGGTGTCCCACGGCGAGGCCAGCTGCGCGCGCTGCTCGTGCTCGACCGCCTCGGCCGGATAGACGTGCTCGTCCATGAAGGCGAGCAGCTTGGCCCGCAGTTCCTCGGTGCGCGCGTCGAATGCGAAGTCCATGGGAGTGATCAGCCTTCCTGGAGGGTGGTGAGGCCGTGCTCGATGAAGACGGGGACGAGATCGCCGATGCGGTCGAAGCCGGCGCCGACGGTCTGGCCGAGCGTGTAGCGGTAGTGGATGCCCTCGAGGATCACGGCGAGCTTGAACCACGCGAACGCCGTGTACCAGGAGATGGCGGACGTGTCGCGGCCGGAGCGGGCGGCGTAACGCTCGATCAGCTCGGCGGGATCGGGGTGGCCGACGGCTCCCGCCGTGGTGCTGACGGGGGAGTCGGGGACCTCCAGCTTCTGGCTGTACATCACCAGCAGCCCGAGGTCGGTGAGCGGATCGCCGAGCGTGGACATCTCCCAGTCGAGGATCGCCTTGATCCGGTCGTCGTCACCGATCAGGACGTTGTCGAGGCGGTAGTCGCCGTGGATGACGGCGGGCGCGGGAGAGGTGGGCAGGGCGCGGCCGAGGGCGGCGTGCAGCTCGTCGATACCCGCGAGCTCGCGGTTGCGGGAGGCGTCGAGCTGCTTGCCCCAGCGGCGCAGCTGCCGGTCCAGGAAGCCCTCCGGGCGGCCGAAGTCGCCCAGGCCCACCGACTCGGGAGCCACGGCGTGCAGCTCGACGAGCGTGTCGACGAGGCCGAGGAGGGCTTTGCGGGTGCGCTCCGGGCCGAGCGGCGCGAGCTGCTCGGCCGTGCGGTACGGCGTGCCCTCGACGAATTCCATGACGTAGAAAGGCGCGCCGAGTACGGACTCGTCCTCGCACAGCAGCACCGGCTCGGGCACCGGCACGGCCGTCGGGTGCAGGGCGCTGATCACCCGGTGCTCACGCTTCATGTCGTGGGCGGTGGCCAGCACATGGCCGAGCGGGGGCCGGCGGACCACCCACTGGCCGGCGCCGTCGGTGACGGTGTACGTGAGGTTGGACCGTCCGCCCTGGATCAGCCGGGCGCTGAGCGGTCCGCTCACCAGGCCCGGTCGCTCGCGGTCGAGGAAGCCGCGCAGCTGCTCGGGGTCGAGGCCTGGCGGGTGGACTGAGCTCATCGGGGGCACCTCCGGTGGGGCGGCGATTCGGTTCCCACTCATGATGACCGACCAGTCGGTATGTCGTCCAGGGTCCGACCGGAAAGACCGGCTCGGCCCCTGGTCTCCTGATCGTATTTCTGAATAGGGTTCATGTATGGATACCGCGCTGCTCATCGACACGGTCCGGCTCACCCCGATCCTCATGGCCGATCCACCGCTGCTCAACACCCAGGGCGTCCACCAGCCGTACACGCCACGCCTCATCGTGGAGGTCGTCACGCGAGGTGGAGTGACGGGCGTGGGCGAGACGTACGGCGACGGCACATACCTCGAACTCGCCAGGCCTCTCGCCGAGGCACTCCCCGGCCGTCCGGTCACCGACCTGAACAGCCTCTTCGGTCTCGCCGACCAGGTGTGTGGCGATTCGCGGGCCGCCGACGCGCGTGTCGACGCCGGCGGACTGCGGGGCGTCCAGACCGCGGACAAGCTCCGGCTCTCGGTCGTCTCCGGCTTCGAGGTCGCCTGCCTGGACGCTCTGGGCAAGACGCTCGGACTGCCCGTGCACGCCCTGCTCGGCGGCAAGGTCCGCGACACCGTCGAATACAGCGGGTATCTCTTCTACCGCTGGGACGCCCACCCGGACGGCGGCGAGAAGGACGACTGGAGCGCCGCCCTCGACCCCGCGGGCATCGTCGCCCAGGCGCTGCGCCTGGAGCGCGACCACGGCTTCACCTCGTTCAAGCTCAAGGGTGGCGTCTTCGAGCCGGACCAGGAGATCGCCGCGATCCGGGCACTCGCCGAAGCGTTCCCCGGCCGGCCGCTGCGCCTCGACCCCAACGGTGCCTGGTCCGTGGCGACTTCTCTGTACGTCGCCGAGCGGCTGAAGGGCGTCCTCGAATACCTGGAGGACCCGGCGAGCGGCACCGACCGGATGGCCGAGATCGCCGCCGGTACCGACGTACCGCTGGCGACCAACATGTGCGTGACGACCTTCCCCGAGATCGCCGACGCCTTCGCACGTGACGCCGTACAGATCGTGCTCAGCGACCACCACTACTGGGGTGGCCTGCACAAGACCCGCGAACTGGCCGCCATCTGCCGGACGTTCGGCGTCGGACTCTCGATGCACTCCAACATGCATCTGGGCGTCAGTCTCGCGGCCATGACCCAGGTCGCCGCGACCGTCCCGAACCTCGACCATGCCTGCGACAGCCACTACCCCTGGCAGACCGAGGACATCGTCACCGCCCGCCACGTCTTCCGCGACGGGCGGCTGACCGTCTCCGACGCACCGGGCCTCGGTGTCGAACTCGACCGCGAGAAGCTGGCGGCGCTGCACCGGCGCTGGCTGGAGGACGACGGCACGATGCGCGAGCGCGACGACGCGGCGGCGATGCGCAAGGCGGACCCTCAGTGGCGCACCCCGGTGATGCCGCGCTGGTGACCGGGGGCCATGGCCCCCGGGGCTGAGGCGCGGGGCCCGCGGGCTCGGGGCCCTGAAAGAAATCAGGCGTGGCACGCCACCGGCACGCCCCCGTTCATCACCGCCATGTCCCCGAAGACGGCGACGGGGTCGAGCGGCGAGCCGGCCGGCTGCCCCTCCAGTTCGGCGTACGCCCGGTGCAGATTGGCCACCAGCCGCTCGCTCTCCCGCAGCCCGGCGAACTCCCCGAGGTCGGCGGTGCGTGCCGTCTCCAGGGGGGTGAGGCCCTTGGTGTGCCCGGTCTCGGCGAGTGCGGCGACGTATCGCAGATACCGTTCCGTGGCGTCGTACGCCGACGGGTCGGTGACCGGGCCGTGCCCCGGGACGACGGTCCCGGCGTCCAGCGAGCGCAGCAGCTCCAGCGCCCGCAGTGAGCCGCTGAGCGAACCCATGGGGATGAACGGCGTACCGCCCTGGAAGATCAGGTCGCCCGTGAAGACGATGCCGTGCTCGGGGAGGTGGACGATCGTGTCGCCCACGGTGTGCGCCACCCCCGGGTGGATCAGCCGCACCTCGGTCCCGCCGGCCCGGAGCGTCAGCCGCTCGCTGTACGTCACGTCCGGCGCGGTGATCGTGATGTCGCCGAAGTCGGTCTGCGGCCAGATGAGATGGAGCTGATGCCCGGCGGCGAGGGCCTCCGAGCGGCAGGACTCATGGCCCACGACGGTGGCGTCCGGTGTGAACACGCAGTTGCCGTACGTGTGGTCGCCGTGGTGGTGCGTGTTGACGACCGTGCGCGGCAGTCGGGCTCCGGTCGCCAGAAGCGCCTCGCGCAGCAGCAGCGCGCGCCGCTCGGTGGCGGCGGTGTCGACGAGGAGCGTGGACTCACCGTCGCTGATGATTCCCGCGTTGTTCAGACACCAGCCGCCATCGGGCTGGACGTACGCCTGCACCGACGGCGTGAGCTGGACGGTGTACGGATCGGTGGCAGGCACCGCGGCTCCCCGGAGATCGTGGCCAACTGACAGGGACAGCCTGCCAGTTGGCCACGGCCGGGCGGAACGGGGGCGGGTCAGTGGTCGTCCCAGTGCCCGTCGTGGGCGGCATGGCGGTGGCCGTCGTGGACGTAGTCGACATGGTCGCCGTGGGCGACGGCGGTGTGCCCGCAGCCGTCTCCGTGCTGGTGAGCGTGGTCGCTGTGCGTGACATGGCCGCCCGGTTCGCATTCGTCCCAGTGGCCCTGGTGCGAGCGGTGCAGATGTCCGTCGTGCGCGTAGTCGATGTGGTCGCCGTGCACGATCTCGGTGTGCCCGCAGCCCGGCCGGTGGGTGTGCTCGTGGGTGGGGTGCTCCTGGTGGAGGACGGTCATGTGGCTCACCTTCGGGGTGGATCGGGAGATCTCCTGGTTTCACTCAGATTAGTCTGTAATATCCGTTTAATCGGTGTTCCCGCGGTGTGCCGCGGCGCGATCCGGACGGCACACCCCACCAGGTGTCCCCCCGGGGCGGCCTTCAGCTTGCGCAAGCCCCGGGCGGGTCGGAGGGTCGGAGCATGAAGGCGATCAGCTACCGCCGCTACGGCGGTCCCGAGGTCCTGGAGTACGGCGAGCTCCCGGAGCCGAAGGTCGGGCCCGACTCCGTCCTGGTCAAGGTGCGGGCGGCGGCCGTCAACCCGGTCGACTGGAAACTCCGCGAGGGCTACCTGGACGCAGTGGTCGACGCCGTCTTTCCGGTGATCCCGGGCTGGGACGTCTCCGGGGTCGTCGTCCAGCCGGGTGCCTCCGTGCCCGAGTTCGCCGTCGGTGACGAGGTGATGGGATACGTCCGTGAGGACTTCCTGTCCCGGGGGACCTTCGCCGAGTACGTCGCCGCCCCCGTCCGCACCCTCGCCCGCAAACCCCGCAATCTGAGCTTCGAGGAAGCGGCGGGGATGCCGCTGGCCGGGCTCACCGCCTACCAGGTGCTCACGCAGGCCCTGGGGGTGCGCCAGGGCGACACGCTCCTCGTGCACGCCGCGGCCGGCGGGGTCGGGTCGATGGCCGTGCAGCTCGCCCGCCACTTCGGCGCCCGGGTGATCGGCACCGCGAGTGAGCCGTCCCACGAGCATGTGCGCGATCTGGGCGCGGAGCCGGTGACGTACGGCGAAGGGCTTGCCGAGCGGGTACGGGCCCTCGCGCCCGACGGGGTCGCCGCGGTCTTCGACACCATCGGCGGCGAGACCCTGACCCTCTCCGCGGAGCTGCTCGCCAAGGGCGGCCGGCTCGCCTCCATCAGCGACGCGGCGGTGACCACGCTCGGCGGACGCTATGTCTTCGTACGTCCCAACACCGCGGACCTGTACCGGCTGAGCGAGCTCGCCGAGGAGGAGGTCATCTCGGTCCATGTGGCCCGCAGCTTCCCGCTGGAGAAGACCGCCGACGCCCACCGGCTCAGCCAGGAAGGTCACGCCCGCGGAAAGATCGTCGTCACCGTCGACTGGGAGGGCTGAGCGCCCGCGTCCGGCCGGTCGCCTCGCCCGTCCGGGTCACCGTGCGATGCGGTCTCCGCACGGTCACCACACAATCGTGACGGCGAACGCGGCGAGCGCGAGCGTGCACAGGGTGGCTGCGAGAGCCTGACCGAGGGGCATCGCGCCCGGCGGCCGCCCCGCGGCCATCACCCCGATGCGCCGCTGCGCCACGAACAGGAACGCCAGCCACACCAGCGCGCTCAGCGCGAAGGCGACGACATCGCCTCCCGTGATCTCGTCGTGCCGGACGACCTGGCGCGCCGCGAGCACCGCGACGACCGTGAAGGACAGCGTCGTGCGCCGCCACGCCAGCCGGGTCCGCTCCGGCTGCAGTCCCGGATCGCGGGCACCGCCGCTCACCCACGGCCCCAGGAGACGACCACCACCATCGCGACCGACACGGCGCCCACGACCAGCGCCAGCAGCGTCGGGAAGCGCGACACCGGCAGATCCTCGCCGCGCCGCATCGCCCGCTCGCAGCGCACCCAGTGGTTGACGGACCGCAGCGCACACAGCACGCCCGTGCCGATCAGCGCGAGCGAAAGACCCACGCGGACACCCCAGCGAAGATCGGGCAGGAACTGGTCGACGGCGAAGCCGCCGGCGATCAGCGCGAGCGCGGTGCGCAGCCAGGCCAGGAAAGTGCGCTCATTGGCGAGCGAGAAGCGGTAGTCGGGGGTCTCGCCCTCGTCCCGGATCCGCTGGGGCGCGAACCACAGCCGCAGACTCTGTACGAATTCGCTCACGCGTCGCACCCTACCCGCGGCATAGTCGGTGCCCGGACCGGCGCTTCCGGCACGGGTCCTGCGAGGTGCTCGCCCGCGCCGTCACCGGCCGGGCTCAGCCCGCCGAGGCCCGATGGTCGCGCAGACGTTCGTACGCGGCGAGGCCGTCCGGAACCCACTCCCACTCGCCCAGCCGTGCCTCCAGCTCCGCCTCCGGCAGGAAGGCGTGCCAGGCGACCTCCTCGGCCTGGGGGTTCACCGGCAGCTCGCAGCGGACCTCGTACACGGCCGACCACCAGGTCTGCCAGATCTGTCCCGGATCCGTCGCCGGGGCGTCGTAGAGGAACTTGAAGAGCGGGACGGGCCGGGGGAGCCCGGAGACGCCGAGTTCCTCCTCGGCCTCGCGCAGCGCCGCCTCGTCGTACGTTTCGCCCGCGCCGACGACACCACCGACGAACATGTCGTACAGGGAGGGGAAGACGAGCTTCGTCGGGGTGCGGCGATGGACGAAGATCCGGCCCTCCGCGTCCCGGGCCTGGATGAACACGCAGCGGTGGCGCAGGCCCCGCGCGTACGCCTCGCCGCGCGGGGCCTGCCCGATGACCTCGTCGTTCTCGTCGACGATGTCGAGGATCTCGTCGGAGGGACTGGAAGCGGCACTCATGCCCTCATCCAACCAGGCCGGTCGACCGACCGGACCGGACTCACTGGCCCATGACGTACTTCACCGTCGGGCCCGTGGTCCAGCCGCCGTCCACCGCCAGCTCGGCGCCCGTCACGTACGAGGCCGCGTCGGAGAGCAGGAAGACCACCGCGCCCGCGATCTCGTGCGGCTCGCCGACCCGCCCCATCGGTGTGTTGGGGTACATGCCCTCTCCCGTGCGGATGCCGACGGAGGCGGTCATCGGCGTGTAGGTCATGCCCGGGTGCACCGAGTTGACGCGGATCCGCGCCGTCCCGAGTTCCACCGCGCCGATCTTCGTCAGCCCCCGCACCCCCCACTTCGACGCGCCGTACCCGGCGGTCAGGGCCAGGCCCATCAGCCCGGCGGCCGACGAGATGTTGACGATCGAGCCCGCGCCACGCTCCTTCATGGCCGGGATGACCGTCTTCATCCCGATGAACACGCCGGTGAGGTTGATGTCGAGGACCTTGCGGAAGTTCTCGACGCTCTCCGCCTCGATGAACTGACCGGCGGCTGTCCCGGCGTTGTTGACCAGCCCGTCGATCCCGCCGAACTCGGCCACCGTGTACCGCGCGACCCGCTGCCAGTCCTCCTCCGAGGTCACGTCGTGGCGCAGGAACCGGGCACGCCCGCCCAGCTCCGCGGCCATGTCCTCGCCCTCGTCGGCCAGGACGTCGGTGAGGACGACCGACGCGCCGGCCGCGACCGCCTGCCGGGCGGCCTCGGCCCCCAGTCCGCGTGCGCCGCCCGTGATGACGATGGTCTTTCCGCCGAGATCGGTCATGTGGTGTCCCCTCGGGTGGTGGTGTACCGGGCGGCGGGCAAGGGCGCCCGCAGCAGTGCGGTGGCGGTCTCGACGAGGTCGGCGAGGAACAACTCCTCTCCGGTGAGCGGGGCGATGCCGTCGAGGTACTGGCGGGCCCGGTCGGCGAGCGCCGCGCCGATCAGGGTGAGCGCGAGGTCCAGGCGTTCCAGCAGGACCGGCTCGGGGAGCCCGGCCGGGGTCAGACAGGCCTCGACGCGTTCGATGAGCCGCCAGTAGACGGTGCCGTCGAGCGTGGGGTGCGGAGTGCGGGTGCGTACGCCGCTCTCGTGGCTCAGCTGGGCCGAGATCCGCAGACAGCGCAGCCCCCGCTCGGAGTGCAGCTCGGTCGCCTCCGTCATGACCAGCACGGCCACCAGCTCGCGGAGATCGTCCGGGGCCCCGTCGAGCAGCGGTGCCAGCACCTGTTCCGTACGGGCCTGGCGGCCGGCCATCACCGCCTCCACGAGTCCGGTGCGCGAGCCGAAGTGGTACTGCACGGCCGACGGATTGCTCTGGCCCGCGAGCCGCACGATGTCGCGGATCTGCGCTCCGTCGACTCCCTGCGCCGCGAAGATCTCTTCGGCCGCGCGGATGAGCTTCTCCCGGGTCTCGGGTCCTGACGTCCTCGCCATGCCGCGATCCTAATGCTGGACATTATTAAAAGCGGGGGCCGTCTCGCGTGGATTGAACTGTTGACGAGTTACTGCCGCGTACAGAAGATCGAAGCCACTGAAACCCAGCCGCTGATCTCAGCTGCTGAACCCAGTCGCTGAGCCGAGACACTGAACCGAGCCGCTGACCGGGCCGCGCCACCGGGCCCCGCTCCGGGAGGGACACCACCCATGGCGTACGACGCTGATGTCATCGTGATCGGGGCAGGACTCGCGGGCCTCGTGGCCACCGCAGAGCTCGTCGACGCCGGACGGAAGGTCGTCCTGCTCGACCAGGAGCCCGAGCAGTCGATCGGCGGACAGGCCCACTGGTCGTTCGGGGGACTCTTCTTCGTCGACTCGCCCGAACAGCGCCGGATGCGCATCAAGGACAGCCACGACCTGGCGCTCCAGGACTGGCTCGGTACGGCCGGCTTCGACCGCGAGGAGGACCACTGGCCGCGCCGCTGGGCCGAGGCGTACGTCGACTTCGCCGCCGGTGAGAAGCGGCCTTGGCTGCACGCGCAGGGAGTCAGGTTCTTCCCGGTCGTCGGCTGGGCCGAGCGCGGCGGCTACGACGCGAACGGCCACGGCAACTCCGTGCCGCGCTTCCACATCACCTGGGGGACCGGCCCCGGCCTCGTCGAGCCGTTCGAGCGGCGGGTCAGGGAGGGCGTCGCCCGCGGGCTCGTCGAGCTGCGCTTCCGGCACCGGGTGACCGGACTCGGCCGGACCGACGGGACCGTGGACACCGTGACGGGGGAGATCCTGGAGCCGTCCGGCGTCGAGCGCGGAAAGGCGAGCAGCCGGGAGGTCACCGGGTCCTTCGAACTGAGGGCCCAGGCCGTGATCGTCACCTCCGGCGGCATCGGCGGCAACCACGACCTCGTACGTGCCCAGTGGCCCGAACGCCTCGGCACCCCGCCCGAGAAGATGCTCTCCGGCGTCCCGGCGCATGTCGACGGGCTGATGCTCGGCATCGCGGAGGCGGCCGGCGCGCATCACATCAACCGCGATCGCATGTGGCACTACACCGAGGGCATCGAGAACTGGAACCCGATCTGGGCCCGGCACGGCATCCGGATCCTGCCCGGGCCCTCCTCGCTGTGGCTGGACGCCCGCGGACGGCGGCTGCCCGTACCGCTCTTCCCCGGCTTCGACACGCTCGGGACGCTGGAGCACATCATGCGGTCCGGTTACGACTACACGTGGTTCGTGCTCGACCAGCGCATCATCGGCAAGGAGTTCGCGCTCTCCGGTTCCGAACAGAACCCCGACCTGACGGGCAAGTCGGTCCGCGACGTCATCGCACGGGCCCGCCTGGACGTGCCGGGCCCGGTGAAGGCGTTCATGGACAACGGCGTGGACTTCGTCGTCGAGAAGGACCTGGGCGCGCTGGTGCGCGGCATGAACTCCCTCACCAAGGAGCCGCTCATCGACGAGGACGGGCTGCGCCGCGAAATCACCGCGCGCGACCGGGAGATCGCCAACCCCTTCACCAAGGACCTTCAGGTGACGGCGATCCGGGGGGCCCGCAAGTACCTCGGCGACAAACTCATCCGCACGGTGTCCCCGCACCGCATCCTCGACCCCGGGGCGGGGCCGCTCATCGCCGTACGGCTCAACATCCTGACCCGGAAGTCGCTGGGCGGCCTGCAGACGGACCTCTCGTCGCGGGTGCTCACGGCGGGCGGCGAGCCGTTGCCCGGGATGTACGCGGCGGGCGAGGCGGCCGGTTTCGGCGGCGGCGGGGTCCACGGCTACCGCTCCCTCGAAGGCACCTTCCTCGGTGGCTGCATCTTCTCGGGCCGCGCGGCGGGGAGGGCGGCGGCGAAAGCGGTGTCCTGACGGAGGACACCGCCTGCGTCGCCGGGCGCGCACCGTGCCGCCGCGACCGGCGAGCAGTGCCTACGCGTCGCCCGGGCAGTGCCTACGCGTCGCCCGGGCAGTGCCTACGCGTCGCCCGGGCAGCGCCTACGCGTCGTCCGAGCGCCGTACCACCCGGAAGCGTTCTGCCACCAGCATCGTCGAGTCGTCCACCGTGAACCCGGGGTCGCCCAGTGCCTCGCGCATCTCCTCGCCGTGCCAGTAGCGTTCGTGCGCCGCGCGCCATTCGGCCACCGTCCGGTGGCCCTCGCCCTCGTCGAGCGCGTGACGGAGGTCCACCTCGCCCAGCGGCAGGACCCGGACCTCGGTCAGCTCGATCACAGCGACCTCGTGGCCCGCGGAGTCGATGAGGGCCGACCGCTCGCCGGGCTCCGGCAACTCCTCCCGCTCCGCCTCGTACTCGGCCAGCAGCCCGGTCGTCGAGACCTTCTCGCCGGAGAGGACCGCGGTGACCAGCTTGTCCCGTAGCGGCCCGGGGAAGGCCAGCAGATACGGCTTGAGGGGTTCGTCGTCGCTCACGGCAACAGGATAGGAGCCGAAGCCGAAGCCGAAGCCGGAGCCGGAGCCGGAATCCCGGGCCGGGGGAGGAAGCCGCACCGGGACCAACCGCACCGCCCGCTCCGGGAGTTGATTCAGCCACCGTCCACCCCGCGCGCCTCAGCCACCCCACAGAACCGCCCTTGACGCGGAGCCTTCCCTGCCGCTTTGCTGTGCGCGATCGTTCGCTCACATCCTGCTGTGAAGGAAGCCGCGGATGCCCCCACCTCCGCCGCTCGGTCGCTCCCGGCGTCGGGCAGCACGCACCGGGCATGCCTTCGACCCCGCACTCGACGACACCGAACTGGTCGCCGTGCGCGGCCAGTTGGCGCAGGGACGGTGGACCGCGGTGCGCTCCCTGCTCGCCGGGACCGGCGACGACTGGGACCGCAGGGGCCACCGTCTCGTCGTGCTCGGCACACCGCCGTCGAGCGCCGCCTGGGCGCGTGACTGGCTGCTCGCCGAGCCCGCCAGCGCCGACGCCACCGCACTCCTCGCCTGCGCCGCCGTCTTCGGTGCGCTGCGCGGCAAGGAGCCTGCGGAGCGGGCCCGTACCGCCTGCCGCGCCGCCGCCGAGCTCGCCCCGCACGACCCCACCCCCTGGCTCGCCCTGCTGCTCCTCGCCCGCACCCTCGGCACCGAGGAAGAGGTCGCCCGCCTCTTCGACGAAGTGCGAGCCCGGCACCCCGAGCACCACCACGCCCACCACCTGATGACCGCCAGACTCGCCGAACGGCACCCCGGAGCCGGCCAGGACCCGCTGCACGAGGTCTACGACTTCGCGGCCTGGGCCGCGGAACAGGCCCCCGCCGACTCCCCGCTCGCCGTCCTGCCCGTCGTCGCGCACGCCGAGCGCTACCGCGTGCTGGCCTCGGCCGGCAGCGAACCGGCCGACCCCCTTCGCTCCGGCCACTGGACCGGCCGCCGCGCCCGCCAGGTGATGAAGGCCGCTTTCGACTGGTGGCTGGAATGGGAGCGCGAGGACCACCCCCGCAACCGGCTCGACCTCAACTTCCTCGCCCACGCCAAGGTCTGCGAGGGCCGCTCCGGCGAGGCCGCCGCGCTCTTCCACCGCATCGGCCCGCACGCCACCCCTGCTCCCTGGTCGTATCCGGACCGGGACCCGCACCGCGCCTTCCAGGCCGCGCGCAACGCCGCGCTCGGCACCGTATGAACGACCACCATCGCCGAAGGGACCACCCCGCCATGCCGCCGGCTGCCAGATCGAGCGACGCGACCAGCACCCGCACGAGCGCCACCAGCACCAGCGAGATCCACACCTACAAAGGACAGGAACGCGCCCTTCGGGCCGACCGCCTCGGCACCGCGGGCCTGCTGCTCTCCGTGCTCGCCGCCAGCGCCCCGCTGATGGTCGTCGCCGGGGTCATGCCCACCGTGTTCGGTGTGATGGGCATCGTCGGCCAGCCCCTCCTGTACGTCATCCTCGGAGTCGTCCTGATGCTGTTCAGCGTCGGCTACGCCGAGATGAGCCGGCACGTCCACAACGCCGGTGCCTTCTACGCGTACATAGCCCGCGGCCTCGGCCCCACCGCGGGCGCCGGCGCCTCGCTCGTCGCCCTCGTCGCCTACAGCGCCATGCAGGTCGGCATCTACGGCATCCTCGGCTTCGAGGTCTCCGGGCTCCTCGCCACCCATCTCGACGTGACCGTCGCCTGGTGGGTCCCCGCCCTCGTCGCCGCCGCGATCGTCGCCGTACTGGGCTGGCTGAAGATAGACCTCAACGCCAAGGTGCTCGGCGTGCTCCTCGTCATCGAGTGCTCGCTCGTCGTCATCTTCGACATCGCGGCCGTCGCCGAACCGGGCAGCGAAGGCCTGTCGCTGAGCGCATTCAACCCCGACACCCTCACCGGCGCCGGCCTCGGCACCGCCCTCTGCTTCTGCATCGCCGCGTTCGTCGGCTTCGAGCAGTCCCCTGTGTACGCGGAGGAGACCAGCCGCCCACAGGTCGTCGTCTCACGCGTGATGTTCCTCGCCGTCGGGTACGCCGCGCTGTTCCTCGCACTCAGCGCCTGGGCCCTCACCGTGGCCACCGGGCCCGGAGCCATCACCGGCGAGGCCGGCAAGCAGGGACCCGGGCTGCTCTTCTCGCTCACCGAGACCCGGCTCGGCGGCACCTTCACCGACGTCCTGCACGTCCTCTTCGTCACCGGCATGTTCGCGGCCCTGCTCAGCTTCCACAACGTCGTCGCGCGCTACGCCTTCGCCATGGGCCGTGAGGGGCTGCTCCCGGCCGCCTTCGGCCGTACCAACCAGGCCAGCGGTGCCCCCGCCACCGGTTCCGTGCTCCAGTCCGCCGTCTCCGTCCTGGTCATCGCGGCCTTCGCGGCCACCGACGACCTGCCCGTGGGCGACCCCACCACGCCCGTACTGCGCCTGTTCACCTGGATGGGCAACGTCGGAGCGCTCGGCGTCATCCTGCTGATGGCCGCCGCCTCGTTCGCGGTGATCGCCTTCTTCGTACGGCGCGGCGCGGCCGGACCGCAGGCCTGGCGGCTCATCGCCTCCGGGCTCGCGGGCCTCGCCCTCGTCGCGATCGCCGTCTACACGGTCAAGGACTTCGAGGCCCTGATCGGCGCCGGACCCGGTTCCTCCCTCAACTGGATCCTGCCGGGCGTCATCGGCGTCGCGCTGGTCGGCGGGCTGCTCTACGGCGCGGTCCTGCGCTCCGCGAAGCCCGATGTGCACGCCCGGATCGGCCTGGGCAACGAGGCCTTCCGGCTGGAGCAAGCCGCCGATCCGGCCGGTGCGGCGGACGCCCGACGGTGACGCCGGGTGTGACGGAAGTCTGACGAACACCCGCGGTCTCTGGATTCGGGCGGCCGCGGGTGCTCGAATCGGAATGTGAAGGACCCCAACTCAGCCCCCAGCCCCGATGCCGAAGGCACGCCCGTCGGGCGGCGCCTGGTGCTCTCGGTCCTCGGCCTCGGCGCCGCAGGCGTCGCCACCGCCCCGTATCTGCAGCGCGGCCTCGAAGCCTTCCTCGGCTCGGTCGCCGACAAGGACCCCACCAAGCTCACCGGGCTGCTCCCGAACGGCGGCGGCTTCCGCTACTACTCGGTCGCCGCGTCCGTACCGCACAAGAACGAGAAGAACTACCGCCTCACCGTCGACGGACTGGTCGAGCGGCCCACGACGTACACACTGGACGCCCTGCGGGCGCTGCCGCAGACCCGCATCGTGCGCGACGTGCAGTGCGTCACCGGCTGGCGTGTCCCCGACACCGCGTTCGAGGGCGTGAGACTGTCGGACCTGCTGGACGCGGCCGGGGTGCGGCCCGAGGCCCGGGCCATCCGGTTCACCTGCTTCGACGGCACGTACAGCGAGAGCCTCACCCTCGACCAGGCCCGACGCTCCGACGTCCTGGTCTGCCTGCGGATGCAGGACAAGCCGCTCAGCCACTCGCACGGCGGCCCGGTGCGTCTCTACATCGCGCCCATGTACTTCTACAAGTCGGCGAAATGGCTCTCCGGAATCTCCCTGACCTCCGAAGTGCAGCCCGGATACTGGGAGGAGAGAGGCTATGACGTCGACGCCTGGGTCGGCCGGTCCAACGGCCGCGACGACGCCCCCACCGTCTGAACGCCCGGTTCCTGTACGGCGGTTCAGCGGCGCCGAGCGCTGGGTGCACCGCACCACCGCGGCCCTGATGCTGCTGTGCGTCGCGACCGCGGCCGCACTGTACGTCCCGGGGATCGCCGAACTCGTCGGCCGCCGCCATCTCGTGGTGACCCTGCACGAGTGGTCGGGACTGCTGCTGCCCGCACCGTTCCTGCTGGGGCTGGCCTCGCGCGCGTTCCGGGCGGATCTGGGGCGGCTCAACCGCTTCGGTCCGCACGACCGGCAATGGCTGCGGGCCGTACGGCGCCGGGACCGCCGGCCGTCGTCGCGTCCGGCGGGCAAGTTCAACGCCGGACAGAAGATCTACGCGGCCTGGATCGCGGGCGCGGTCCTGGTGATGCTCGGCACGGGGCTGCTGATGTGGTTCACGCATCTCGCCCCGCTGGTGTGGCGTACGAGCGCGACCTTCGTGCACGACTGGCTGGCGCTCACCATCGGCCTCGTACTCATCGGCCACATCGGAATGGCGCTCGCCGACCCGGAGGCACGCCGTGGCATGCGCACCGGGTCGGTCGAGCGCCCGTGGGCCCGTCGGGAACACCCGCTGTGGGACCCGGACAAGGACTGACGGCCGCCGGCTGACGGCCGGAGGGGCTACAGCACCAGGGAGAGCAGCAGGACGAAGACGATGCCGACCACCGAGATGATGGTCTCCATCACCGACCAGGTCTTGATCGTCTGGCCGACGCTCATCCCGAAGTACTCCTTCACCAGCCAGAATCCGGCGTCGTTGACGTGACTGAAGAAGAGCGAGCCGGCACCGATCGCCAGCACCAGCAGCGCCGCCTCGGCGGTGCCCATGTCGGCGGCGAGCGGGGCGACCAGACCGGCGGCGGAGATCGTCGCCACGGTCGCCGAGCCGGTCGCCAGCCGGATCGCGACCGCGATCAGCCAGGCCAGCAGCAGCGTCGGGATCGCCCAGTTCTTGGAGAAGTCCAGGATCATCTGGCCGACACCGATGTCGATCAGCGTCGTCTTGAAGCCGCCGCCGGCGCCGACGATCAGCAGCACGCCCGCGATCGGGGCGAGGGACTTCTCGGCGGTGGAGGCGATCCGGCCCTTGCTGAAGCCGGCGGCCCGGCCCAGCGTGAACATGCCCACGATCACGGCCGCGAGCAGGGCGATCAGCGGCGAGCCGATGACGTCGGTGACGCGCTGAACCGGGTTCTCGGGGTCGTCGACGACGATCTCGACGAGGGCGTTGGCCATCATGAGGACGACCGGCAGCAGCACGGTGGAGACGGTGGCGGCGAAGCTGGGCCGCTTCGCCAGGTCCTCGGAGGAGCGCTCGGCGGGGGTCCGGGAGGAACCCCCGGAGGAAAACATCATCCCGTCCGGGGCCTGGATGTCGACCCAGCGTGCGGCGTACTTGGAGAACACCGGACCGGCGATGATCACCGTGGGTACGGCGACGACCAGGCCGAGCGCCAGGGTGACACCCAGGTTGGCGCCGATGGCGTCGATCGCGACCAGCGGGCCGGGGTGCGGCGGGATGAGGCCGTGCATCACCGACAGGCCCGCGAGGGCCGGGATGCCGATCCGCATCAGCGAGTAGTTGCCCCGCTTGGCGACCATCAGCACCACCGGGATCAGCAGGACGATGCCGACCTCGAAGAAGAGCGGCAGCCCGATGATCGACGCGATCAGCACCATCGCCCAGGGCATGGACCGGCCGCTCGCCTTCGCGAGGATCGTGTCGACGATCTGGTCCGCGCCACCCGAGTCGGCGAGCAGCTTGCCGAGTATCGCGCCGAGCGCGATGAGCACGCCGACGCCCGCGACGGTGGTGCCGAGGCCCTTGGTGAAGGACTCGATGGTCTTTTCCAGCGGAGCACCGGCGAAGGCGCCCAGCGCCAGCGAGCCGATCGTCAGTGCCAGAAAGGCATGCAGTTTGAACTTGGTGATGAGCACGACGATGACGGCGATGCCCGCGAGAACGGCGATGCCCAGCTGTGCGTTGCCCGCCGAGGTGATCGGTTCGGTGGCGTCCGCTGCCAGCATCTCGACGCTGAGACTGGTCACGGTGATTCCTTAGCTCTCGAGCCGGCGCAGCGCGGCGACGGCTCGCTCGGTGATTTCTTCGGGAGACCCGGTGACGTCGACACAGACGCCGGCCTCGTCCTCCTGCAGCGGCTGCAGGGTGGCGAACTGTGAGGCGAGCAGCGCGGTGGGCATGAAGTGCCCCTTGCGCTCGGCCATCCGCCGCTCGATGAGCGCACGGTCGCCGGTCAGGTGGAGGAAGACGGCGTCGGGCGCGGCGGCGCGCAGGCGGTCCCGGTAGATCCGCTTGAGCGCGGAGCTGGCGACCACGCCGCCCAGGCCCGCCCTGCCGTGCGCCCACTGCCCGATCGCGTCGAGCCAGGGCGCCCGGTCCGCGTCGTCCAGCGGGACGCCGGCCGACATCTTGGCGATGTTGGCCGCGGGATGGAAGTCGTCGCCTTCGGCGTACGGAACGCCCAGGCGTTCGGCGAGCAGGGGGCCGATCGTGGTCTTGCCGGTCCCTGCCACGCCCATCACTACGACGACGTGGGGGGTGCTCATGGGTGCCTCGCTGTCTTCTTCGACATCGGTCCGACGTCATCGACATGGGCCCGGCAGCGGTCCCGCCGTCGAGCCGTCGCGCTACTGAAACGCATTAGGTACGACTTATTCAAGAGGTTGAGATGTAAACGTCATACTTAATGTTCTACGGCCCCGCCCCGTAGGCTTGGCCCATGACCACAGAGGGCCACGGGCTGCACACACACGTCCTCGACAGCCTCGGCCTGGCGATCACCGCGGGGGAGTACCCGCCGGGCAATGTGCTCCGCACCGACGAGCTGGCCGAGCGCTTCGACGTCTCGCGCACCGTCGTCCGTGAAGTGGTCCGCGTCCTGGAGTCGATGCACCTGGTGGAATCCCGGCGCCGCGTCGGCGTGACCGTACGTCCCACGGCGGAATGGAACGTCTACGACCCGCGCGTCATCCGCTGGCGGCTGGCCGGTGCCGACCGCCCCCGCCAGCTGCGTTCACTGACCGTGCTGCGGTCCGCGATCGAGCCGGTCGCCGCCGGGCTCGCCGCCCGCAACGCCACCCCCGAGCAGTGCGCGGCGCTCACCGAGTGCGCGCTCGGCATGGTCGCCACCTCCCGCGGCCATCAGCTGGAGGGGTATCTGGAGCACGACATCGCCTTCCACCGGATCGTGCTCAATGCCTCCGGCAACGAGATGTTCGCCCGGCTCGGCGATGTCGTCGCCGAGGTCCTCGCCGGCCGCACCCACCACCAGGTGATGTTCGAGGACCCGGACCCGGCTGCCGTGACCCTCCATGTGCAGGTCGCCGAAGCCGTTCGCGAAGGCGACGCAGCCCGGGCCGAGACCCTTACGCGTGAGATCGCCGTCGGGGCGCTCCAGGAGCTGGACGTACTCGCCCCCTGAGGATCATGGCATCCTTGCTTCACCTTGTCGCAACCTCTGAAATACCTCAGATCTGTATCTGAGTGAGGTGCGCCACTGCCAAAATCCCAGGGTTGCCGTGACTATGAGCTTTCGGGCCTTCTGCGCCCCGAGGCCGAGCCGTGGTGACTGTCTTCCTCACCGCGGAAGGCCGCCGGCATCTGACCGGGTACCGCACACCCCCTCACGAAGGCGAACACCTACATGAGTGACCGCATCATGACTGCGGCCGAAACGCCCGTCGCCGGGCCTCCGGCAACGGGCACCCCCCACGTAGACGCCGGTGACGCCGGGTACCGCAAGGACCTCAAGTCGCGGCACATCAACATGATCGCCATCGGCGGCGCCATCGGTACGGGCCTCTTCCTCGGCGCCGGCGGACGCATGGCCAACGCCGGCCCCTCGCTCTTCATCGCCTACGCGGTCTGCGGCGTCTTCGCCTTCTTCGTCGTGCGCGCGCTCGGCGAGCTCGTGCTCTACCGGCCCTCCTCCGGTGCCTTCGTCTCGTACGCCCGTGAGTTCATGGGCGAGAAGGGCGCCTACACCGCCGGCTGGCTGTACTTCCTGAACTGGTCGACCACCGCCATCGCGGACATCACCGCGGCCGCGACCTACGCGCACTTCTGGGCGATGTTCAGCGACATCCCGCAGTGGGTGCTCGCCCTGATCGCCCTCGCCGTGGTCCTCACCGCCAACCTCATCTCGGTGAAGTACTTCGGCGAGATGGAGTTCTGGTTCGCGATCATCAAGGTCGCCGCGCTGGTGGTCTTCATGCTCATCGGCATCTTCCTCGTCGTCACCCAGCACGAGGTCGGCGGCCACACCCCGGGCCTGGCCACCATCACCGACAACGGCGGCGTCTTCCCGACCGGTGTCATGCCGATGCTGCTGCTGATCCAGGGTGTCGTCTTCGCCTACGCCTCCGTCGAGCTGTGCGGCGTCGCCGCCGGTGAGACCGAGAACCCCGAGAAGATCATGCCGAGGGCGATCAACTCGATCATGTGGCGCGTCGGCCTCTTCTACGTCGGCTCGGTCATCCTGCTCGCGCTGCTGCTGCCGTACACCGCCTACACCGGCGACCAGAGCCCCTTCGTCACCGTGTTCGACAAGCTCGGCATCCCGGGCGCGGCCGGCGTGATGAACCTCGTCGTGCTCACCGCCGCCCTGTCCAGCCTGAACTCCGGCCTGTACTCGACCGGCCGCATCCTGCGCTCGATGTCGATGTCCGGCTCGGCGCCCAGGTTCACCGGCGTGATGAACAAGGGCGGCGTGCCCTACGGCGGCATCCTGCTCACCGCGGGCTTCGGTGTCCTCGGCGTGGTCCTGAACTACGTCATGCCGGGCGACGCCTTCGAGCTGGTGCTGAACTTCGCCTCCATCGGCATCATCGGCACCTGGGGCATGATCATGGTCTGCTCGCTGCTGTTCTGGAACCGCTCCAAGGACGGCCGGGTCACCCGCCCCGGCTACCAGCTGCCCTGGGCTCCGTACACGCAGATCATCACCCTGGTCTTCCTCGCCTCCGTGCTGGTCCTCATGTGGATGGACGGCGGCATCAGCCGCACCACGGTGAACTGCCTCCCGCTGATCGCGCTCGCGCTCGTCGGCGGCTGGTTCGTCGTCCGCAAGAAGGTCAAGCGGATCGCCGCCGGACACAAGCAGCTCTGACGCCACCG
This sequence comes from Streptomyces sp. NPDC043870, assembly GCF_056435785.1. Classification (NCBI taxonomy): domain Bacteria; kingdom Bacillati; phylum Actinomycetota; class Actinomycetes; order Kitasatosporales; family Streptomycetaceae; genus Streptomyces; species Streptomyces sp. NPDC043870. Next base: position 340,016 of record NZ_JBWKDT010000001.1, on the reverse strand, counting down.
CGTCCCGGTACGCGTTGCACGGAAGGCCCCCGCGGGACATCCCGCGGGGGCCTCGCCGTTTCGCGAGCGGCTTCGGGAGCGGTTTCGCGAGCGGCTTCGGGAATCGGGAGCGGCTTCGGGAATAGTGGGGCGGGACAGCTGTACGCGGAAGTCCCCCGAGGAAGGGAAGCACTGCGATGGCGCAGCAGGTCCAGGGGGTCGTCGCCCCCGGCAAGGACGAACCCGTGCGGGTCGAGACGATCGTGATTCCCGACCCCGGCCCCGGCGAGGCCGTGGTGAAGATCCAGGCATGCGGGGTCTGTCACACCGACCTCCACTACAAGCAGGGCGGCATCAACGACGACTTCCCCTTCCTCCTCGGCCATGAGGCCGCGGGCGTCGTGGAGTCGACCGGCCCGGACGTCACCGAGGTCGCCCCCGGCGACTTCGTGATCCTCAACTGGCGTGCGGTCTGCGGCCGCTGCCGGGCCTGTCGGCGCGGCAGGCCCTGGTACTGCTTCGACACCCACAACGCCCGGCAGAAGATGACGCTGGCCGGAGGCTCAGGGGGAGGGACGGAGCTCTCTCCGGCTCTCGGTATCGGTGCCTTCGCCGAGAAGACGCTGGTCGCCGCCGGCCAGTGCACCAAGGTCGACCCGTCGGTCTCCCCGGCCGTGGCCGGCCTGCTGGGCTGCGGAGTGATGGCAGGCATCGGCGCCGCCCTCAACACCGGAAACGTCGGCCGCGGCGACTCGGTCGCCGTCATCGGCTGCGGCGGCGTCGGCGACGCGGCGATCGTCGGGTCCCGGCTCGCCGGAGCCGCGCGGATCATCGCCGTCGACATCGACGACCGCAAGCTGGAGACCGCCCGCTCCATGGGCGCCACCCACACCGTCAACTCCCGCACCACCGACCCCGTCGAGGCGATCCGCGAACTCACCGACGGCTTCGGCGCCGACGTCGTCATCGAGGCCGTCGGCCGCCCCGAGACGTACCAGCAGGCCTTCTACGCCCGGGACCTGGCGGGCACGACCGTTCTCGTCGGCGTTCCGACACCCGAGATGAAGCTCGAACTCCCGCTCCTCGACGTCTTCGGCCGCGGCGGCGCGCTCAAGTCCTCCTGGTACGGCGACTGTCTGCCGTCCCGCGACTTCCCGATGCTCATCGATCTCCACCAGCAGGGCCGCATCGACCTCGCGGCCTTCGTCACCGAGACGATCGGCCTCGGCGACATCGAGAAGGCCTTCGCCCGGATGCACGAGGGCGATGTCCTGCGCTCGGTGGTGGTGCTGTGACCGGCACGGTCACCACGCCGAAAGCCGCAGCCCGCTCTCGAACCGGCACTCCCGCCCGCTGAGCGGGTCGGTGAACTCCAGGGCCCGTGCGAGCAGCTGCAACGGCCGCCGGTAGTCCTCCGGCCCGTCCGCACGGACCACGGGATACACCGGATCATCGAGGATGGGCAGCCCCAGGGCGTTCATGTGCACCCGCAGCTGATGGGTACGGCCGGTGGCCGGCAGCAGCCGGTACCGGCCGAGGGCCTGGCTTCCGGATCTTGCCGGGCTCGCGTGCCCTGGCCCGCCGCGGTGCTCCAGCAGCTCGATCCGGCTCTCGCTGTTCGGCTCGCCCGCCACCTCCCGGGCGGCCTGCACCCCGCGCTCTTTCTCGATCCGGCTGCGCACGGTGACGGGCAGCGCCACCCCGGGGTCGTACGGCGCCACCGCCTCGTACTCCTTGCGCACCCGCCGGTCCCGGAACAGCGTCTGGTACGCGCCGCGGTCCTCGGGCCGTACGACGAACAGCACGAGCCCTGCCGTCAGCCGGTCCAGCCGGTGCGCGGGCTGCAGCTCCGGCAGCTCGAGATCACGGCGCAGCCGGGCCAGCGCGGTCTCGGTGATGTGCCGGCCGCGCGGAGTCGTCGCGAGGAAGTGCGGCTTGTCGGCGATCACCACACGAGCGTCCCGGTACACGATCCCGATCTCGAACGGGACGCGCTGCTCGGGCGCGAAATCCCGGTGGAACCAGAGATACCGTCCGGCCGTGTACGGCTCCTCGGCGGCCACCGGCCCGTCCGCCGAGACGAACCGCTCCTCGCGCAGCATGGCATCCACCCGCTCGGCCCCGACCGCCCCCGCGAACCGCCCGACCAGATGGTCCCGTACCGTCCGCCAGGTCCCGTCCGGATCGGCGGGCAGCCGGATCCGCACCGGGTCGATCCCGTCGCGCTGCGCCAGCGGCGCCACCGGGGCAGCCCGTCTCCTGCGTCCCACGGCTCGAGCACCCGCCTCCGTACGGCCCCGTAAAAACAAAAAACCCCAGCTGAGCTGGGGTTCGATGCTGGTGTCCGAGGGGGGACTTGAACCCCCACGCCCGATAAAGGGCACTAGCACCTCAAGCTAGCGCGTCTGCCATTCCGCCACCCGGACCAGGTGTCTGTCTTCCGGCCCTGGGCCGTTCCGACGTGGAAAACCATAGCAAACATTCGGAGTGCCCGATCACGCCCCCTGTCCGCCCCTCTCCACCCCCACTCCACCCCCCGTCCGCCTTCTGCCCACTCCCGTACCCCGTCCCGCACCTCGTCCCGTTTCGGGCGTGTGTCATCACCCGGGCACTCTTTGGCGCGAGCCGGGGGCGCGGGAGGATGAGGACGGACCACCAGAGCGACAGTGGGAGGAAACAGCGTGAGCGAGTCGCAGACCGCCCGGAGGATCTCCGGCGAGGACGAGGTCGTCGATCTCTGTCGCGATCTGATCCGGATCGACACCAGCAACTACGGCGACCACTCCGGCCCGGGGGAGCGGGCGGCCGCCGAGTACGTGGCGGAGAAGCTCGCCGAGGTGGGCCTGGAGCCGAAGATCATCGAGTCGCACCGGGGCCGGGCCTCCACCGTGGCGAGGATCGAGGGCGAGGACCCGTCCCGGCCGGCGCTGCTCATCCACGGCCACACCGATGTCGTACCGGCCAACGCCGACGACTGGACCCACCACCCCTTCTCCGGGGAGATCGCCGACGGGTGCGTCTGGGGCCGTGGCGCGGTGGACATGAAGGACATGGACGCGATGACCCTCGCGGTCGTACGGGACCGGCTGCGCAGCGGCCGCAAGCCGCCGCGCGACGTGGTGCTGGCGTTCCTCGCGGACGAGGAGGCGGGCGGTACGTACGGGGCCCGGTATCTCGTCGACAAGCACCCGGATGTCTTCGAGGGCGTCACGGAGGCGATCGGCGAGGTCGGCGGCTTCTCCTTCACCGTGAACGAGAATCTGCGGCTCTATCTCGTCGAGACCGCCCAGAAGGGCATGCACTGGATGCGGCTCACGGTCGAGGGCACCGCCGGACACGGCTCGATGACCAACAACGACAACGCGATCACCGAGCTCTGCGAGGCCGTCGGCCGGCTCGGCCGCCACACCTGGCCGGTGCGGATGACCAAGACCGTACGGTCCTTCCTCGACGAGCTGTCCGACGCGCTGGGCACCCCGCTCGACCCGGAGGACATGGAGGCGACCCTCGCCAAGCTCGGCGGCATCGCCAAGATGATCGGCGCGACGCTCCGCAACTCCGCCGCCCCGACCATGCTCGGCGCCGGTTACAAGGTGAACGTGATTCCCGGGCAGGCCACGGCGCATGTCGACGGGCGCTTCCTGCCGGGATACGAGGAGGAGTTCCTGACCGATCTCGACCGGCTCCTCGGGCCGCGCGTGAAGCGGGAGGACGTGCACGCCGACAAGGCACTGGAGACGAGCTTCGACGGCGATCTGGTGGACGCCATGCAGTCGGCGCTCAGGGCCGAGGACCCGATCGCCCGAGCCGTCCCGTACATGCTCTCCGGCGGCACCGACGCCAAGTCCTTCGACGACCTCGGCATCCGCTGCTTCGGCTTCGCACCGCTGCAACTGCCGCCCGAGCTGGACTTCGCCGGAATGTTCCACGGAGTGGACGAGCGGGTTCCGGTGGACGGTCTGAAGTTCGGCGTGCGGGTACTGGACCGTTTCCTCGACGCGAGCTGAGGGAGCTGCGGCTGAACCGCTCGATCTGCTGAAACGAAACTCCAGCATTCGCCCACGGAAACTCCAGCATTCGTCCACGCGTGCGTATTTGACTGAAAAGAGTGAATGGGACCATAAGCTAGTAGCTCCATTAACCCCTCCTCGTTACAGGTGTGCGGCCCGCGGCTGGGACCGCATTGCCAACAAGGAGGAATAATGATCAAGAAGGTCGTCGCTGCTGCGGCTGCCACTGGTGGTCTGGTTCTCGCGGGTGCGGGCATGGCCGTCGCCGACTCGGGCGCGCAGGGTGCCGCCGTGCACTCCCCGGGTGTGCTTTCGGGCAATGTCATTCAGGCGCCCATCCACATCCCGGTGAACGTCTGCGGCAACACGGTCTCCGTGATCGGGCTGCTGAACCCCGCCTTCGGCAACGTCTGTGTCAACGACTGACGTTGAGTCTTGCCCCGTGAGGGAGTGACCCCGGCGGCCTCGGAGTGCGCGCCATGCACTCCGGGGCCGCCCGTGTTCCACCCCCGGGCGCGGCGCCCGGGGTATTCCGGAAGTCAGAAGGCAGGAAACCAGCTATGCGACAGGTCGCGCGAAAAGGCCTGATCACCGCGGCGGCCGCGGGCAGCGTGCTCGCCGCCCTCAGTGGTGGCTACGCGCACGCGGACTCGGGCGCCGAGGGGGGTGCGTCGAATTCCCCGGGAGTGCTTTCCGGGAATTCGGTCCAGGCTCCGGTGCATGTGCCGGTCAACATCTGCGGCAACACCGTGAACGTCATCGGTGTACTCAACCCCGCGTTCGGGAACAGCTGCGCCAATACGTCGGACCACGGCGGAGGCGCCCACGCCGAGGGCGGCACGGCGAACTCTCCCGGAGTCGCCTCCGGCAACAGCGTCCAGGTGCCCGTCGATGTGCCCGTGAACGCGTGCGGGAACAGCGTGACGATCGGCGGCCTCGGCAACGGCGCGGTCGGCAACGACTGCGGCAACGGCTCGGACGGGAACAGCCCCGGTGAGCCGGGAGAGCCCGGGGAGCCTGGTGAGCCCGGCGAACCGGAAGAGCCCGGTGAGCCCGGTGAGCCTGGTGAGCCCGGGGAGCCTGGTGAGCCCGGCGAACCGGAAGAGCCCGGTCAGCCTGGTGAGCCCGGCGAACCGGAAGAGCCCGGTCAGCCTGGTGAGCCCGGCGAACCCGGAGAGCCGGCAACGCCGATCGAGTCCTCCGGCCCGAACACGCCGGGTGCCAACACCGTCACGCCGCCCAAGGGCACCGACGAGCTCGCGCAGACCGGTGCCGGTTCGCTCGGATTCGTGATCCCGGCGGGCGCCGGCCTGCTGCTCGGCGGTGTGGTCCTCTACCGAAGGGCCCGCGCCTCCGCGTGATTGAGCCGTGACACAACGGAGCGGGCCCGCAACCGCGGGCCCGCTCCGTCTTTTCGTCACCTCTCGTCCTGCAGGAACTCACCACGTGGCGCGTACCTGACGGATGATGCGACGGCGCAGCCGCACCCTGCGGCTGCCGTCCCGCCGCAGAGTCAGTCGGTCCAACTCCCAGTGTCCGTATTCGGCATGGTCGGTCAGCAGACGGGTGGCCTCCTTGCGGGAGACCCCGCGAGGCACGTACACGTCGACAAATTCGTATTCCGGCATCGCATCTATTGTGCGGGCAGAGGCCCAGTACGGATAGCGTCTGCACTATGTCTGATGCTTCCGCTCCTGCGCAGCCCACGGCTGCCGAGGTTCGCGCCGCCGCCGAGGCGGTCAAAGCCGCGCTGGACCGTCACCTCGAAGCGGTCGAAAGCCGCACGGGAGAGGACGACCCGGCGGTGTTCGCGGCGTTCAATGCGCTTGCCGCCGCGGCCGAGGCGTACGACGAGCGGCTCTACGACCGCTACGACGAAGTAACCCCCTTCGAGATCCCCGGAGCGGACGACTCCCTGCCCCCCTACGCGGGCCCCGACGAACCGAACGCGCTGAGTGTCCTCATCCGCCGCGACTACGCCGTGGTGGAGCCGCAGCGGCTGCTCGCCCAGGCGCAGCGCATCGCCGATCTCGACCGCGACGAAACCGCGGACGAGGCGCATGCGGCGGTGGTCGGCACGAGCGTGCACGCCGCGCTCGGTGTGCTCTTCGGTGAGTTCGAACCGGACGAAATCGCCTCCCGGCACAAAGAGTTCGGTCTGGAGGAGGGCGACTCGACGCTGTGGGTGTCCGCGGCGGAGGAGCTTCCCGAGCCGGGCGAGTGGCTGAGCACCCCGTTCGACCAGGCCGATCCGGAGCACGTCGTCTGCCGCTTCGACGTCAGCTCGGTCTTCGACGAGGAGGACGTGGACGAGGACCGGGACGACCTGGACACCGCGGACAGGTGAAACTTCGGGGCGTACGCCCCCGGCCCCCGTGGGCCGGGGGCTGCCCCTCATCGCCCCGCAGCCCGTCCCTGCTCGACGGTGGGCGGCGTGCGTACCGAGCCCGTCCGGCGATTGCGGACGGACCTCCGGGCGCCTGCCCGGGGGGACAGCACGCTTTCGCAGCCGAGAACCCCGGCCAAGGGTTCACTCGTTCCGGGGCGTGAGGAGCCCTTCGAGCAGGACCCGCAGCCGGGTCGTTCGCGACGGAGCCGGGACCTCCGCGACCGCGCGCGGAAGTGCCTGGTCCACGCCGTGGACCACGGACAGATGGCGCTCGCCGCGGCTGAACGCGGTGTACACCCAGGGGCGGCTCAGGCCCTGCGCAGCGTCACCGGGCAGGACCACGACCGCGGCGGCCCAGCGCATCCCCGCCGCCTGGTGCGCCGTGAGCGCCCAGCCGTGCCGTACCGCCGACTCGACCCGCTCCTTCGGTACGACGACGGGCGTGCCCTCGCAGTCGAGCCGCAGGCCCTCCGCGTCGGCCGAGACCACCGCGCCGTGCAGAGTGCGGCCCGGCGCCGGGACATAGGCGACCCGGTCGCCCGGGTCGAAGCCGCCGAAGCGGCCGGGACCGGGGTTGAGCCGCTGCTTCAGTGCGGCGTTGAGCGCGCGGGTGCCCGCGCCCCCGCCATGGCCGACCGTGATCACCTGGGTCTCCGAGGCCGGAACCCCGATCGCCCGGGGCACCGAGTCCGCGACCAGCTGGACCGTCCGGTGCACCGCCTCGCCCGCGTCCCGCACGGGAACGATGACGACCTCCTTGCCCGGCGCGTCCACCTGCGTCAGCTCACCGATGCCGATGCCGGAGACCAGCTCGCCCAGCGGGCCCGGGTCCGGTGTGCGGGACGCGATCTGCGGGCACACACGGGCGGCCACCACATCGGCGAACACCCGGCCCGCACCCGCCGACCACAGCACCCCGGGGTCACCGCTCAGCACCAGCCGACAGCCGTCCGGGAGCGACTCCACGAGCATCGCCGCGGTCTCGACATCCAGCTGCGGTGCGTCGAGCACGGCGAGCAGATCGAGGGCGAGCGTGCCGTCCTCGCCCCGGACCGGGCCCTGCGCACCCGAGAGGAGCCCCTGCACGGTGACCGCGTCGGCGCCCAGCCTGCGCCGGCCGTTCTCACCGTGGGCCGCGGCCACCGCGCGCAGCCCGAGGGCGCGGGCCGCCTCGACCAGGGCCGCCGGTTCGGCCCGCGCCGCCTCGCCGCCCGTGTGCACCACGAGCCCGTGCGCGGCGGCGGCACGGATCAGCTCCGCGGCCGACGAAGAGCCGGCCTTGTCCGCCGCGTCCTCGAAGGACGTCTCCTGGACCGTCCTGACCAGCCGGGCCAGTCCGTCCGCGAGGCTCTCCTCGGCAAGTGCATACCGGTCGAGGCCCAGCAGCACGGGCACGGACCGCTGCTCCTCGGCGGCCTCCTCGCCCTCCGCTGCCTCCTCACCCTGCTCGTGGTCCTCCACACCGTCCTGGAAGACCAGCACGGTTCCCTCACCGATGGCGTGCTCCAGCGCCTCGTCCGGCTCGGGCACGGAACGCTCGGCGAGCGCGGCGCGCACGGAAGACGACTCCAGCGCCGTGTGCCCCTGGAGCGCAGCGCGCTCCAGCAGCCAGGTCACCAGCGCTGCCGCCCGCCGCGCGTCGCCCGGCCCGCACTCCGCGCCGAGCAGTGCCCGGGCGAATCCGTCGGCCTGCTCCGGCCGCACCCCGGGCACGGCCAGCAGCCGCCACGGATCCTCGCGCAGCGCCTCCGCGGCCTGCTCACCGAGCACCCCGGCGACCCGCGTCGCGAGCCCCTCGGGCGCCCCACCCGTCACCAGCACCTCCAGCACGGCCGCCACGGCCTGCGGGTCGGCCTGCTGCGGGCCGCGCTCCGGCTTCGGCACCCTCGGCCGGGCCGGTGCGGGCACGGAGGACGGCGCCGGCCGCCGAGGCGAGGTCGGCGCGTCGAAGAACGCGGCCCCCGGCTTCTCCCCGCTCTCCACGGCCCGTACCGCGGCCAGCAGATCGGCGGCCGTCCCGCTCAGCTTCCCGCCGGCCGCGATCGGCCCGCCCTTCTCGGCCTTCCGCTGCTCGATGCGCGCCCTCAGCTCCCGCTGCGCGGCAAGCTCGGCCTCCGCCTCGGACACCTCGGCGCCCTCGCCCGCCCGGCCCGCCGTGTCCGCCGTGCCGTCCTCGCCGGTCCCCCCGTCCGGCTCGCCCGAGCCGTCCGCGCTGCCGGTCTCCCCGTCCGTCCGCGTGTCCCGCGCACCGTCGGCCGGACCGGGACCGCCCGTCGCGGGGCCCGGGTCCGCCTGGGCGGGTGCGTCGGAGGCGACGCCCTCGGGGGCCTCGGCGGCGGAGTCGTCGGCCGGGGATCCGGGGGTCGCCCCGGGAAGCGCAGTCACAGCGTGCTCCAGTCCTGATCGGGATAGCGGTGCACGGGCGCCGACACATCGTCGAGCGCCTGGCAGATCTCGTCAGGAAGACTAAGGCTCTCCACTGACAATGCGGCCGTGAGCTGCTGCGCGTTGCGCGCGCCGACGATCGGGGCCACCACGCCGGGACGGTCCCGGACCCATGCGAGCGCCACTTCCAGCGGCGTGGTCGCGAGCCCGTCGGCGGCCGTCGTCACCGCGTCCACGATCCGGCTCGCGGCCTCGTCCAGATACGGCTCCACGAAGGGCGCCAGCTGCTCCGAAGCCCCGCGCGAGTCCGCCGGCGTCCCGTGCCGGTACTTGCCGGTGAGCACGCCACGGCCCAGCGGAGACGACGGCAGCAGGCCCACGCCGAGGTCCAGCGCCGCGGGCAGCACCTCTCGCTCGACACCGCGCTGCAGCAGTGAGTACTCCATCTGCGTGCTGGCCAGGCGGGTCCGTATGCCCGGGGCCGCGAGCTGCCAGGTCGCCGCCTTCGCGAGCTGCCAGCCGCAGAAGTCCGCCACACCGGCATAGCGCGCCCGGCCACTGCTCACCGCGACGTCCAGCGCCTGGAGGGTTTCCTCCAGCGGGGTGTGCGGATCGAAGCCGTGGACCTGCCACAGGTCCACATGGTCCGTGCCGAGCCGCTCGAGCGACGCGTCCAGCGCCGCCAGCAGATGACCTCGCGAGCCGTCGAACCGGCGGTCCGGGTCGAGCACGCTGCCCGACTTCGTGGCGATGACCAGATCGCGCCGCGGCACCAGTCGCTCCACCAGCTGCCCCAGCAGATACTCGGCTTCCCCGCCGCCGTACACATCGGCCGTGTCGACCAGCGTGCCGCCCGCCTCCCAGAAGGCCTTCAACTGGTCGGCGGCGTCGTGCTCGTCGGTGTCGCGCCCCCACGTCAGGGTGCCGAGCCCGATCCGGGACACACGCAGGCCGGTACGGCCGAGATGCCTCTGCTCCATGGCCGCGAGATTACTGGCCACAGCCCCACCCGGAGCGACCCTGTGGACAACTCGCCCCCGAACCGGCACTGACGGATCCCGGCCGCCCGCGCTAGAGTCCCCGCGAAGGGACGTTACTCATCGGTAAGGGGAGCGGTATGCGGCTCGGCATCAACCTCGGCTACTGGGGCGCGGGGATGGACGGCGACAACCTCGCCGTCGCGCAGGAGGCGGACCGCCTCGGCTACGACGTCTGCTGGGCCGCCGAGGCGTACGGCTCCGACGCCCCGACCGTGCTCGCCTGGGTCGCCGCGCAGACCGAGAGCATCGACGTCGGCTCCGCCATCCTCCAGATCCCCGCCCGCCAGCCCGCGATGACGGCGATGACCGCCGCCACCCTCGACTCGCTCTCCGGCGGCCGCTTCCGCCTCGGCCTCGGCGTCTCGGGCCCGCAGGTCTCCGAGGGCTGGTACGGCGTCAAGTTCGACAAGCCCCTCTCCCGCACCCGCGAGTACGTCGAGATCGTCCGCAAGGCGATGACCCGCGAGCGCCTCTCGTACGAAGGCGAGCACTGGACCCTTCCGCTGCCCGGCGGCCCGGGCAAGCCGATCAAGCTCACCGTCCACCCGCAGCGCGAGCACATCCCGCTGTACATCGCCGCCATCGGTCCCAAGAACCTGGAGCAGACCGGCGAGATCGCCGACGGCGCCCTGCTGATCTTCCCCTCCGCCGACCACCTGGAGGACACCGCGATCCGCCACATCCGCGCGGGCCGCGAGAAGGCCGGGAAGACCATGGACGGCTTCGACGTCTGCCCCACCGTGCCGCTCGCCGTCGGCGACGACGTCAAGGCCCTGGCCGACATGTTCCGGCCGTACACCGCGCTGTACGTCGGCGGCATGGGCAGCCGCAAGCAGAACTTCTACAACCAGCTCGCCCAGCGCATGGGCTACGAGAAGGAAGCCGCGGAGATCCAGGACAAGTACCTCTCCGGCGACAAGGACGGCGCCGCCGCCGCCGTACCGCACGAGCTGATCGACTCGACCACCCTGCTCGGCTCCGTCGACCGGATCGCCGAGCGGATGCAGGCGTACGCCGCGGCCGGTGTGACCACCCTGACTCTGGCTCCCGCGGGCTTCACCCTCGACGAGCGGCTCGCCGCCCTGCGGGCCGGCACGGACGCCCTGGAGCGCTCCGGCCTCGCCTGAGAAACGTCTGCGGCCGTGGTGGGGGCTCGGGGTCATCCCCGCCACGGCCGTCACGCTGATAACGCGCCACCGCCCCCTCGGTAACGCTCCCCGCGCGGCCTGCCGCACCCCTCGCCGCCCGCCCCCTGCGCTCTCATTCGGCCGAGTCGTCCGGCGCTGCTGTTGCCGGTCCGTCCGGTCCGCATTTGACTCGTTCTTTGCGGACACCTGACGGAGGTGGCAGTGATGCTCTCGGCCCGGAGCCTTTTCCAGGAAATCCTCGACAACGACGATTCCTACCAGCTCTTCTGCTCGATCGCGGCCAGCGGCGAGACCCAGGGCGGCTGGGAGAACGGCCGGATCGCCGCGCTCGTCCCCGGCACCATGCGGGCCCTCGCCCCGAAGATCACCCGGCACGGCGCCGACGAGGACAAACACGGCCGCATCTTCAACGGGCTGCTGAAGAAGCGGGGCCTCGACCCGGTCGAGGTCCCGCCCGAGACCGACTACACGATGCTGCTGGAGCGCCGGGGCATCGGCCTCGCCCACGACAAGCTGCGCCGCGACGAGCCGCTCACCGAGCACGACATCGTCGTCTACCTCTCGCACAGCCGGGTCACCGAGCAGCGCGCCGCCGACCAGATGGACATGCTGGTGAAGCACTTCGGCGAGCACCCCGAGGTCGGCAAGGCCATCACGCAGATCTGTCACGACGAGGACAACCACCTGGCGTACTGCCACGAGGAGTTGCTCCGCCTCGCCTACGCCGGCCACGGCCGCGCCATCCAGAGCACCCTGCGCGAGTGCGCCCTCACCGAGATCGCGATCTACCGGGACGTCAGCCTCGCCGTCATGTCCCACATGGCCAGGCTGCTCAGGTGGCCCAGGCCCAAGTCCGCCGTGCTTGCCGCCGGGATCCACGCCATGTACGCGTACGAGCGCGCCGGAGGCTGGCGGCGCATGGTCACTCTGACGATGCCCGAGCGGCGCGACGCCCTGGGGGTCCCCCCGCCGGAGGCAGGGGGAGGACCGGCGACCACGGCCACCGTCGTCTGAGGCACCGTCGTCTGAGGCACCGCAGCCCGGATCACAGCCAGCCGCGGCGCTTGAACAGCCGGTGCAGCCCGAGCACCACCGCGGCCATGGCCAGGATCAGCGCCGGGTACGTCCACCCCCAGTGCAGCTCGGGCATGTGGTCGAAGTTCATGCCGTAGATCCCGGCGACCATGGTGGGGACGGCGATCATGGCCGCCCATGCGGAGATCTTCCGCACGTCGTCGTTCTGCTGCACGCCCATCTGCGCGAGATGCGCGGACAGGATGTCCGAGAGCAGCCTGTCGAGGCCCTCCACCTGTTCGTTGACGCGTGTCAGATGGTCGTTGACGTCCCGGAAGAACGGCTGCGAGTGCTCATGCACGAAGGGCACGGCCGCCCCCGCGAGCCGGGCCATCGGCGACGCCAGAGGCACGGTGGCCCGGCGGAACTCCAGCACCTGCCGCTTGAAGTTGTAGATCTTGGCGGCAGTGTTCCGGGTGTCCCCTCCGACGGGCGCGAAGACTTCCGCCTCCATCCCCTCCAGATCCAGCTGGAGCTCGCCGGCGACGTCGATGTAGTGGTCGACGATGGCGTCGCTGACGGCGTACAGGACCGCCGTCGGGCCGTGCTTGAGCACGTTCGGATCGGCCTCCAGCCGCACCCGTACCGCATGCAGTGGCGCGCTCTCCCCGTGCCGGACCGTCACCACGAACGAGTCACCGATGAAGACCATCACCTCGTCGGCGGAGACGGTGTCGCGCTCCGCGTCGTACGCCACCGGCTTGAGGACCATGAACAGGGAGTCGTCGTACACCTCGAGCTTGGGCCGCTGATGGGCCGTGAGCGCGTCCTCGACCGCCAGCGGGTGCAGCCCGAACTCGCTGCTGACGGTGTCGAACTCGTCCTGGGTCGGTTCGTACAGCCCGATCCACAGGAAGGCGTCCCCGGTCGCGCGGGCCTCGTCGAGCGCGTCGGAGAAGTCGTCGGGGCCCTTGGTACGGCGGCCCTCCCGGTAGATGGCGTAGTCGACGATCACGGGCGCATTCTTCCGCGCCGGCGGTCCGCCCGCATCCCCACGGCGAGGAGATGCCTCGGCGTATGCGGTCGCTGGCACACCGCCCAGGGCCTGTCGTTCGGATCAGGCCGGATCAGCGAGCGGGGTCTGGCGCGTGCAGATGCAAGGCGGAGGAGGGAGCCACTGTGGAGGCGACTGACGACAACGCCGCAGATGTGCGTGCCAGGGCACGCGAGCCCGGCAAGATCCGAACGACAGGCCCTAGGCTGGCCGCCATGGCCACGTTGATCCTCGTACGCCACGGACGGTCCACCGCCAACACCGCGGGGGTGCTCGCGGGCTGGACGCCCGGCGTCGTCCTCGACGACCGCGGCGCCGCGCAGGCCGCCGCGCTGCCCGGACGGCTCGCGGACGTGCAGCTCGCCGCCGCCGTCACCAGCCCCCTGGAGCGCTGCCGGGAGACCCTGCGGCCGCTGCTCGACGCACGGCCGGAACTGCCGCTGCACACCGACGAACGGATCGGCGAGTGCCATTACGGCGACTGGTCCGGCCGCAAGCTCGCCGAACTCGCCGACGAACCGCTGATGAAGATCGTGCAGCAGCACCCCTCCGCCGCGGCGTTCCCCGGCGGCGAGTCGATGCGCGCCATGCAGACGCGGGCCGTCGAGGCCGTACGGGACTGGAACGCGCGCATCGAGGCGGAGCACGGCGAGGACGCCGTGTATCTGATGTGCTCGCACGGCGACATCATCAAGTCGGTGGTGGCCGACGCCCTGGGCATGCACCTCGACCTCTTCCAGCGGCTCCACGTCGAGCCGTGCTCCGTGACGGCGATCCGCTACACCCCGCTCCGCCCCTTCCTGCTGCGGCTGGGAGACACCGGCGACCTCGGCGCGTTCAAGTCGCGGGAGAACGGCAAGGACGGGTCCGCGGTCGTCGGCGGCGGCGCGGGCGCACCGTGATCGATCCGCGCAGTAGGGTGGACGGGCCGAAACGACCCCACCACTGATCCGAGGGAGACAGGACGTGTCCCGTCAGGTGTACCTCTACGACCCACCGGAGCGGTTCGTCGCCGGTACGGTCGGGCTGCCTGGACGCCGTACGTTCTTCCTGCAGGCTTCCGCAGGGGGGCGGGTGACCAGTGTGGCCCTGGAGAAGACCCAGGTGGCCGCGCTCGCCGAGCGGATCGACGAACTGCTCGACGAGGTCGTGCGGCGCACCGGGGGCAATGCCCCGGTGCCTGCCATGGCGCCCGCGGACATCGCCGACACCGCGCCGCTCGACGTGCCGGTGGAGGAGGAGTTCCGGGTCGGCACGATGGCGCTGGCCTGGGACGGCGAGGAACAGCGCATGATCGTCGAGGCGCAGGCGCTCGTCGAGCTGGACGCGGACTCCGAGGAGGACCTCGCGGAGGCCGAGGAACGGCTGCTGCAGGACGAGGAGAACGGTCCGCCGATGCTGCGCGTCCGGCTGACCGGCGCGCAGGCGAGGGCCTTCGCCAAGCGTGCCCTGGACGTCGTGAACGCGGGGCGGCCGCCGTGCCCCCTGTGCAGCCTGCCGCTCGACCCGGAGGGACATGTATGTCCGCGCCAGAACGGATACCGCCGCGGAGCGTGACCGCGCTCGACCCGGCGCTCGACCTGCTCACCAACGGTGAGCTGACCGTTCGCGGCCGGGTCCGCGAGGCGTCCAACGCGGTGCTGTACTGCTCCGTCGCGTACGACGGCGAGGAAGCGCACTGCGTGTACAAGCCGGTCGCGGGGGAGCGGCCGCTGTGGGACTTCCCCGACGGGACGCTGGCGCAGCGGGAGGTGGCGGCGTACGAGCTGTCCGAGGCGACCGGCTGGGGGCTGGTGCCTCCGACCGTGCTGCGGGACGGGCCCTACGGCGAGGGCATGGTCCAGCTCTGGATCGAAGCGGACCCTTCGGCACCCTCCCTGCTGGCACTGGTGGAGGACGACGAGCCGGGGGACGGCTGGAAGGCGGTCGCCCTGGCGGAGGTCGGGGAGGGGCGGACGGCGCTCCTCGTGCACGCCGACGACCCCCGGCTGCGGAGACTGGCCGTACTGGACGCGGTGATCAACAACGGTGACCGCAAGGGCGGGCACCTGCTGCCGACCGCGGACGGGCATCTCTACGCGATCGACCACGGGGTGACGTTCAACGTGGACGACAAGCTCCGGACGCTGCTGTGGGGATGGGCGGGTGAGCCGCTGCCCCCCGAGGCCGTCGAGGTCCTCGGGATCCTGGCCGCGTCCCTCGCCGAGGACGGACCCCTGGCCGCACGCCTCGCGGCACTCCTCACCCCGGCAGAGTTGGACGCCGTCCGCTCCCGGGTCGCGGCGCTGCGTGAGACGGCCCACCATCCGGAGCCCTCGGGCAGCTGGCCCGCGATCCCGTGGCCCCCGGTGTAGGCACCCCCAGGAGCGTCGCCACAGGGCGCCGTACCCCCACGCCGGTCGTAAGCGCAAGAGGGCCGAACCGGCCAAGAGGAGCCATCCGGTTCGTATCCGGAACGCGCATCCGGTTACGCTCATGACATGCATGCCTGGCCCGCTTCTGAGGTCCCCGCCCTGCCCGGCACGGGCCGCGACCTCCGGATCCACGACACCGCGACCGGCGGCCTCGTCACCCTCGACCCCGGTCCCGTCGCCCGTATCTACGTCTGCGGCATCACCCCGTACGACGCGACCCACCTGGGTCACGCGGCGACCTACAACGCGTTCGACCTCGTGCAGCGCGTGTGGCTCGACACCAAGCGGCAGGTTCACTACGTCCAGAACGTCACCGACGTGGATGATCCGCTCCTGGAGCGCGCCATCCGCGACGGACAGGACTGGACCGAGCTCGCGGAGCGCGAGACCACACTGTTCCGCGAGGACATGACCGCCCTGCGGATGCTTCCCCCGCAGCACTACATCGGCGCCGTCGAGGCCATACCGGGAATCGTTCCGCTCGTCGAGCGGCTGCGCGACGCCGGCGCCGCGTACGAGCTCGACGGGGACGTGTACTTCTCGGTGGAGGCCGACCCGCACTTCGGCCAGGTGTCGCACTACGACGCCGACCTGATGCGCGCCCTCTCCGCCGAGCGGGGCGGCGACCCCGACCGCCCCGGAAAGAAGAACCCGCTCGACCCCATGCTCTGGATGGCCGCCCGCCCGGGCGAGCCGAGCTGGGACGGCGGCACCCTCGGCCCCGGCCGTCCCGGCTGGCACATCGAGTGCGTGGCCATCGCCCTCGACCACCTCGGCATGGGCTTCGACGTCCAGGGCGGCGGCTCCGATCTCGCCTTCCCGCACCACGAGATGGGCGCCTCGCACGCCCAGGCCCTCACCGGCGAGTACCCGTTCGCCAAGGCCTATGTGCACGCCGGGATGGTCGCCCTGCACGGCGAGAAGATGTCCAAGTCCAAGGGCAACCTGGTCTTCGTCTCCACGCTGCGCCGCGAGGGCGTGGACCCGGCCGCCATCCGGCTGGCGCTGCTCTCGCACCACTACCGCGCCGACTGGGAGTGGACCGACCAGGTCCTGCAGGACGCCGTGGCCCGCCTCGACCGCTGGCGCGCCGCCGTGTCCCGTCCTGACGGGCCGTCCGCCGACGCGCTCGTCGAGGAGATCCGCGACGCCCTGGCGAACGACCTGGACGCCCCCGCCGCGCTGGCCGCCGTCGACCGCTGGGCCGAGCGCCAGCAGGCCGAAGGCGGCACGGACGAGAGCGCTCCCGGTCTGGTGTCGCGTGCCGTGGACGCCCTGTTGGGCGTCGCCCTGTAGTCCTGTCCCTTTCCGAAACCCGCCCCCGGACTCGACCCGAGTCCGGGGGCGGGTCTGTTTTGTCCATGGTCACATGCTCGTTTCTGCGCTAAGTACGCCCTATGCAATCACCAATACGCATCAGAGCGGCGGTGGCCGGAGCCCTGCTCGGTCTCCTCGCGGTGTTCGCGGGACCGGGAAGCGCCGAGGCCGACCCGGCCCCCACCACCGTCGGGGACGTCACCGGCTTCACCGCCGAAGGACCCGTCTACCGACTGACCGCCGGGCAGGCCGAGGCCCGCGTCAGCTTCGTCTCCGCGGAGACCTTCCGCCTCGAACTCGCCCCGGACGGCAGGTTCACCGACCCCACCGGCACCGACATCGTCCTGCCGCAGGGCAAACCGCCCGCGACCCGCTGGACGGACCGCGGCGACCGCTACGAACTCAGCACGTCAAAGGTGACATTGCGCGCCTACAAGTCACCGCTGCGCTTCGCGCTCCACCGCGCCGACGGCACCCAGCTCTGGGCCGAGACCAAGGGCCTGACCTGGACCGGCACGACCACCACCCAGAGCCTCGCCCGCGGCGCCGACGAGCAGTACTACGGCGCAGGCATGCAGAACGGCCGCGGCAACACCTCCCACCGCGGAAAGACCGTCGAGGTCGGCGTCGACTACAACTGGAACGACGGCGGCCACCCCAACTCCGTCCCGTTCTACCTCTCCTCGGCCGGCTACGGCGTCTACCGCAACACCTACGCGCCCAACACGTATGTCTTCGGCGAGCCGGTGACCACCACCGCGAAGGAACAGCGCTTCGACGCCTACTACTTCGCCGGGCCGAGCGCCAAGGACGTCATCGGGCAGTACACCCGGCTCACCGGAAAGCCCTTCATGCCGCCCGTCTACGGCCTGGAGATCGGCGACGCCGACTGCTATCTCCACAACGCCAACCGCGGTGAACGGCACACCCTGGACGCACTCAAGGTCGCCGACGGCTACGTCGAGCACGACATGCCCAACGGCTGGATGCTCGTCAACGACGGCTACGGCTGCGGCTACGAGAACCTCGCCGAGACCGCCCAGGGCCTCCAGCAGCGCAAGATGCAGCTCGGCCTGTGGACCGAGGACGGCCTCGACAAGCTCGCCGACCAGGTGAAGGCCGGCCAGCGCGTCGCCAAGCTCGATGTCGCCTGGGTCGGCGCGGGCTACAAGTTCGCCCTCGACGGCTGCAAGGACGCCCACGCCGGCATCGAGGCGAACAGTGACGCCCGCGGCTTCACCTGGGCGCCCGAGAGCTGGTCCGGAGCCCAGCGCTGCGGCGTCCAGTGGTCCGGCGACCAGTCCGGCACCTGGGAGTACATCCGCTGGCAGATCCCGACCTACGCGGGCGCGTCCATGTCCGGCCTCGCCTACACGACGGGCGACGTGGACGGCATCTTCGGCGGCAGCCCGAAGACGTACACCCGCGATCTGCAGTGGAAGATGTTCCTCCCGGTCACGATGACCATGGACGGCTGGGCCGCCAGCGACAAGCAGCCCTTCCGCTACGGCGAGCCGTACACCTCCGTCAACCGCGACTACCTCAAGCTCCACGAGTCCCTGCTGCCATACATCTACTCGCACGCCCACGAGGCGACGAAGACCGGCGTCGGCCTCGCCCGCCCGCTCGTGCTGGAGTACCCGGACGATCCCAAGGCGGCGACGGACGCCGCGAAGTACGAGTTCCTCAGCGGCAAGGACTTCCTCGTCGCACCCGTCTACCAGGACGCCGTGCAGCGCGACGGCATCTATCTGCCCAAGGGAACCTGGATCGACTACTGGAGCGGACGGACCTACGAAGGTCCGGGCACCGTCGACAACTACAGTGCCCCGCTCGACACGCTCCCGCTGTTCGTCCGTGCCGGCGCCACCGTCCCCATGTGGCCCGGCGGCATCCGCTCGTACGCCGACCGCACCGCGGACTCCCCGCTGGCCTGGGACATCTACCCGCAGGGCACATCGTCGTTCACTCTCTACGAGGACGACGGAGTGACGCGCGAACACCGGGCCGGCAAGTACGCCACTCAGCGCGCCGACGTCGAGGCCCCGAGCCGCGGCGCGGGCGATGTGAGCGTGCGGATCGGCCCGAGCAAGGGCTCCTTCACGGGCAAGCAGACAGGGCGGCCGTACCATTTCACCTTGCACACCGGTGACGCACCCAGCGCCGTGGAACTCGACGGCCGCACGCTGCCCCGGCTCTCCTCCAGAGCGGCGTACGAGGCGGCGAGCCACGGCTGGTGGTACGACCGGGACGACCGTGGCGGTGTGGTCAAGGTCAGGACCGCGGCCCTGCGCACCGACCGTGGCTTCGAGCTGGAGCTCAAGAACACCGCGGCGGTCGGCGGCGGCGTCCCGGGAGCCGCGGCCGTCGTCGCAGCGCCCGGAGGACAGGAACTGGGCGCCGGTACGCCGGGCACGGTCGCGGTCGACGTCACCGCGGGCAGCCGCGACGCGACCGGGGTCTCCGTCTCGCTGGACGCCCCGGCGGGCTGGCAGGTGACGCCGGCTGCGACCGTGGACCGCATCCCCGCGGGGACCACGAAGCGCGTCGAGGTCGCGGTCACCCCCGCCAAGGACGCCAAGCCGGGCGAGGCCACGCTCACGGCCACCGCCCGCTACCGGTCCGCCGGTGAATCCCGAACCGCCGTCCAGCGGTTCGCGGCCGGAGTGATGCCGGAGCCACCGGCCGACGACGTCTGGGCGAGCGATCTGGTCTGGCTGAAGTCCACCAACGGATGGGGTCCGCCCGAACGGGACCGCAGCAACGGCGAATCAGGTGCGAGCGACGGACATCCGCTCACCCTCGCCGGACAGGCCTACGAGAAGGGGATCGGGGCACACGCCGACTCCGGCATCGAGGTCTACCTCGGCGGCCGCTGCACCGCGTTCACCGCCGACGTGGGCATCGACGACGAGATCAACGGCTACGGCGAAGTGGCCTTCTCGGTCGAGGCGGACGGCAAGGTGCTGTGGACCTCGCCCAAGCTGAGCGGCGCGTCCGCGACCGTACCGGCCGAGGTCGACGTGACGGGGGCACGGCACGTCCATCTCAAGGTCACCGACACCAACGGCTCCAAGAGCGGTGATCACGCGGACTGGGCGGCCGCCCGCTTCCGCTGCGGCTGACTACTCGTACGGCGGCTGACGGCCTGTACGGCTCGTACGCGGGCCGACAGCTCGTACGGTGGCTGACGGCTCGTCAACGCCCGGTGCCGGGCGGGCCCGTGCCCGTCCGGCACCCTCTCCTCCGCTTCATGATTCGCGGTACGAGGGTGCCCGGTGTGTGGTGAGGTATCAGCATCTGTCGATCATTTGTTGGAAGGACGCACAGTGGAACGTTCCTTCGCACGCAGAAATGTTCTCGGGGCGGCCGCCGCCCTCGGCGCGGCCGCGCTCCTGGGACCGTTGACCGGGCCGGCTCACGCGGCGGACGGATCCGCCGCCGGCGGCGAACTCCGGCCGACCCGCTTCCTCCTGCCCAACGGGTTCGCACCCGAGGGCATCACCATCGGGCGCAGCCCGTACGCCTACTTCGGCTCCCTCGTCAACGGCGATGTGTACCGGGCGAGCCTGGCCACCGGCCGCGGCCGGGTCGTCAGCAAGGGGCTCGGCGCCGGACACATGACCGTCGGGCTGAAGATCGACCGGCAGGAGCGGCGGCTGTTCCTCTCCGGCGGCTACAGCCGCGAGATCAGGGTCGCCGACGCCCACACCGGGGAGCTCGTCAGGAACTTCACCGTCGGCGCGCCCAGCACCATGGTGAACGACGTCATCCTCACCCCGGGCGCGGCCTGGTTCACGGACTCCTACCAACCCCAGCTCTACCGGCTGCCGTTGGACCGGCACGGCGAACCGGCCCGCGAGGTGGCGACCGTAGCGCTGAGCGGCGACTGGGCGCAGGGCCCGGACTTCACGGCCAACGGCATCGAGCGGACGCCCGACGGGTGCGCTCTGCTGGTGGTGAACACCGTGGTGGACGGCGGCTCGCTGATGCGCGTCGACCCGCACACGGCCGTCGCCCGCAAGGTCGACCTCGGAGACCTCAGGATCCCGTTCGGGGACGGCATTCTGCTGCTCGGCAGGGTCCTGTACATCGTGCAGCAGCAGCTGAACCAGATCGATGTGGTCCGGCTGAACGAGTCGGGCACCAGGGGCAGGGCGATCGCCCGGATCACCGACCCGGAGCGCTTCCGGATCCCGACGACCGCCGCGGCCTGGGGCGACCGGATCTATCTGCCGAACGCCCGCTTCGACGTGGAGCCGGCGCCCGACGTCGAGTACGACGTGGTGGCGGTCGACCAGGTGTGAGCGCGTGAACGGCAGAGCGGGGTGGTGCCGGTGCGGCACCACCCCGCTCGTCGTCCCGGTCAGTCCTCGGACGTGTCCGTGGAGTCCGAGTCGTCCTCGGGCCCCGGCTCCGTCCTCGGCGGCTTCGGCGGCCGCGTCCGTCCGCTGGAGGTGTCCCGCAGGTACGAGCCGTCCCCGCTCTCCGTGGCATGACCGCCCGGCGCCTGGCCGGGCCCTCCGTCCCGCCGCCGCAGATACCGCTCGAACTCGCGGGCGATGGCCTCACCGGACGCCTCGGGAAGTTCCGCGGTGTCCCGCGCCTCCTCCAGCGTC
Source organism: Streptomyces sp. NPDC043870 (assembly GCF_056435785.1). Classification (NCBI taxonomy): domain Bacteria; kingdom Bacillati; phylum Actinomycetota; class Actinomycetes; order Kitasatosporales; family Streptomycetaceae; genus Streptomyces; species Streptomyces sp. NPDC043870. Next base: position 318,647 of record NZ_JBWKDT010000001.1, on the reverse strand, counting down.
TGCACGTACTCCGCCACTTCGCTGTCCTCGGAGGCCAGTTGGTCCACCCCGAGCTGCCAGGCCCGCGCGTCCTCGGGCAGCTCGCCCAGCGGGATACGGAGGTCGATGAGGTCCTCCAGCCGGTTCAGCAGCGCCAGCGTCGCCTTCGGATTGGGCGGTTGTGACACATAGTGCGGCACCGCGGCCCACAGCGACACGGCCGGCACCCCGGCGTGCGTGCACGCCTCCTGGAGGATGCCGACGATGCCCGTGGGGCCCTCGTAGCGGGTCTCCTCCAGGTCCATGGTCCGCGCCAGGTCCGGATCCGAGGTGACACCGCTGACGGGCACCGGGCGGGTGTGCGGGGTGTCGCCGAGCAGCGCGCCCAGGATCACCACCATCTCGACGCCCAGCTCATGGGCGAAGCCGAGCAGCTCGTTGCAGAACGAGCGCCAGCGCATGGACGGCTCGATCCCGCGGACCAGCACCAGGTCGCGGGGCTTCTCGCCACCGACCCGGACCACGGAGAGCCGGGTCGTGGGCCACGTGATCTTCCGTACCCCGCCGTCCAGCCAAACCGTGGGCCGGTTGACCTGGAAGTCGTAGTAGTCCTCGGCGTCGAGCGCCGCGAACACCTCGCCCTTCCATTCCCGGTCCAGATGCGCGACAGCGGTGGAGGCGGCGTCACCCGCGTCGTTCCAGCCCTCGAACGCGGCCACCATGACCGGGTCGATCAGCTCGGGAACCCCCTCGAGCTCGATCACCCAGGCCTCCTTCCGACGTTCCCTTTCGTACGCCCCAACCTTACGGCTTCACAGGTGCCCGCCCGCAGCCCCTGCGCACGGCCGGGTGAACTTCCATACGGCAGGGGCATAGGTCAGAGGAATACGGGTTCCAGCCGCAGATTCATCCGAGCTGTAACCGACAAACTCTGGTCCGGACCCGGGACCTGATGGTCGCAGCGGCGCTATACATCGGATGACCGTAAGAGGTCCGATGTCCTGGTCCGATGTTCTGGACGGACTCACCGGACTCGCCGGACTCGCCGGACTCGCCGGACTCGCCGGACTCGCCGGACTCGCCGGACTCGCCGGACTCGCCGGACTCACCGTACTCGCCGGACTCGCCGGACTCGCCGGACTCGCCGGACTCGCCGGACTCACCGTACTTACCGTCGGGGGCGTGCATGAGTCAGACCGTCACAGGGTTCGAGGTCCACGACATCCGCTTCCCCACCTCGGAACAGCTCGACGGCTCCGACGCCATGAACCCCGGCCCCGGCTACTCGGCCGCCCATGTCGTGCTCCGCACCGTCCTCGACGACGACGTACGACGGCTGAAACTCGCCCGTGCGGCCGTCGGCCCCGCCGTGCGCATCGCCGTGGACGCCAAGCAGCGCTGGGACGTCGCCGACGCCCTGCGCTGGATGGAAGCCCTCGCTCCGTACCAGCCGTACTGGATCGAGGAGCCCACCAGCCCCGACGACGTCCTCGGCCACGCCGCCGTACGCGCCGGGCAGCCCGTCAAGGTCGCCACCGGCGAGCACGTCGCCACCAGGGTCGTCTTCAGACCGCTGCTGCAGGCCGGAGCCGTCGACTTCGTCCAGATCGACGCGGCGCGCGTCGCCGGCGTCAACGAGAACGTCGCGATCCTGCTGCTCGCCGCCAAGTACGGCATCCCCGTCTGCCCGCACGCCGGCGGGGTAGGCCTGTGCGAACTCGTGCAGCATCTCGCGGTGTTCGACTACGTCGCCGTCTCCGGCAGCAAGGAGAACCGCGTCATCGAGTACGTCGACCACCTCCACGAACACTTCACCGCCCCGGCCCCCGCCCCCGCCGTCGTCGAGGACGGCCACTATGTCGCGCCGCGCGCCCCGGGCTTCTCCGCCCGGATGCGGCCCGAGTCGCTCGCCGCGCACCGCTATCCGGAAGGGCCCGTCTGGCAGGACCGCCGTACCACCGCAGCCGAGCGGGCCGCGCTCGAAGCCCGCCGGCCCACCGGACGGCTGGTCGCCGCCGACGAGGTCGCGGCCGCTCACAGCGTGGACCGGAGCCACTGCTCCACGCTCGCGATGTGCACCGTCGCCCACGACCGGGCCGCTTCGGCGTCACGGTCGCGGAGCGCGGCCAGGATCGCCCGGTGCTCGTGGAGCGTACGGCCGACCGCGTCCTCCTGGGTGAGCCCACGCCACACCCGGGCCCGGGTGGTCGGTCCGGAGAGGCCGTCCAGGAGCGAGCAGAGCACGGAGTTGCCGGAGGACTGGACGATCCCGCGGTGGAACTCCAGGTCCGTGGCGACCAGTTCCTCCACCGACGGCTGCGGCCCCAGCGCGTCCAGCTGTGAGCTGAGCACATCCAGCTCCGCCTCACTGATCCTGGACGCCGCCATCGCCGTCGCGGCCGGTTCCAGAATGCGCCGCACGGCCAGGAACTCCAGGACCGTGTCGTCCCGGTGGAAGTCCACCACGAAGCGCAGCGCCTCCAGCAGCAACTGGGGGTCCAGGCTGGTCACATACGTACCGTCGCCCTGGCGTACGTCGAGAATGCGGATCAGCGACAGCGCGCGCACCGCCTCGCGCAGCGAGTTCCGCGACAGGCCCAGTTCGGCGGCGAGTTCGCTCTCCTTGGGGAGCCGGTCGCCCGGCCGCAGCGCGCCGGAGACGATCATTCCCTTGATCTTCTCGATTGCCTCGTCCGTGACAGCCATGGCCCGCCTCCCGCTCAGACATCCGATGTCTGCGTTCATTATGCGGCTCCTGAGGGCTGAGGTGTGCCGCAGTGCGGGGAACGGGTCCCGGGGGCGGCGCACGCCCCTCGTTCCTGCTCGGCAGCGCTCTCAACCCGACGGTAAATCGCGTGAATTCGCCTGACGGGCTGTGGTGCGGGCGATGAGAATCCTCCCCATGGGGACTCGACAGGGCCAGCAGGGCGGGCGGGACGAGGGGGACCAGCAGGGAGAGTGGGGCGCTCGGGACGCCCGGGACTCGCGGGACAACTGGCACCCGCCCACCGAGGTGCGCAACATCGTCCGGGACAGCACGGTCGAGTACCTCATCCAGGCGGGCCACGTACAGGGCGACATCGTCGTCAACCTGCCGGCTCCCGCCGCACCCGTGGACACGGCCGCCGAGGAGCTCGCCCGTGCCGTGCACGCCCAGTGGTCGGCCGAGGTCGCCGCCTGGGAGCTGGGCGACATGGAGTCCCCGCTGTCCGTGCGCTTCCTCGCCCGCTGGGCCGCCGGGCCCGGCCCCGGCGGCCCAGCGGGCGCCGCCGGTGGTGACGGGCGCGCCGCCGGCACCGAGGCACGCGGGGTACGCAGTGACCGCGCCGACGCCGTCGTGGACAGGCTTCAGGACCTCCCCGTCCGCCGCCTGGTCGTGCTCGGCGGCCCGGGCTCCGGAAAGTCGACCTTGCTCGCCATGACGGCCCTGCTGCTGGCCGGACGCCATCTCGGTGACGTCACCCGCGCAGCGGCGGGCGACCGCACGGTGCCCGTGCCGGTCCTCCTCTCGCTGGAGTCGTGGGACGCGGAGAACGTGGCGTTCGCGGACTGGCTCATCACGCGCGTCACCGCGGACCACCCGGGGCTGCCCCGGCTGGACGGCGTGCACCCGGCCAGACGCCTGGTCCGGGACGGCCGGATTCTCGCCGTCCTCGACGGACTCGACGAACTGCCGGAGCACCGCCGCGTCGCCGTCGTCCGCGAACTGAACGCGGCGCCCCGCCGGCTGGGCTGTGTGCTGGCCTCCCGAACCGAGCAGTACCGGGCCCTGGAGCAGCGGCTCGAAGGAGCTTCCGACATCGAGGCGCTGCCGGTCCGGCAGCGCGACACCGCCGTCCATCTGCTGCGGACGGCCTCCCCGGAACGGCACGCCCAGTGGGGCCCGGTCGTCGACGAGCTGGCCGACCACCCCGAAGGCCCCCTCGGCCAGGCCCTGTCCACACCCCTGATGATCTGGCTGGCCCGCCGCGCCTACCGCCGCCGGCACACCGACCCGGCGCATCTCACGGACCGCGCCGCGCTCCCCACCCGGGAGGCCGTCGAGAAGCACCTGATGGACGCGGTGATCCCGGCCGCCTTCGAGCCCCGTGCCTCCGACAGCGAGCGTCTGCACGCCCCGGGCGGCTGGAACCCGGCCCGGGCCCGCGGATGGCTGGCGTTCCTGGCGCGCGAGCTGCAGCGCCGCCGCACGTCCGAGTTCGCCTGGTGGCAGCTGCACAGGGCGACCGCGGCCCGGCTGCTTGCCGTGCCGACGCTCCTGGCCCTCGCGATCGCGGCGACCGAGTCCGTGCTCGCGGCCTCGGCCTGGGTCCAGGACCACCACGGTGACCCGGTGTACTTCCGCATCGACCTGTTCGAGCGGAACTACGTGTTCGGCGGGTTCGTGTTCGGCTCCGGGATCCGGGTGGCCCAGCTGTACTGGTTCGGCGACCGGTTCGGCGAGCCACGCCGCCGGGCCAACCCGTTCCGTTCGGGGGCGGCCCTGCGCTCCGCATCGCGCCCGGTCTCCGTGCGCCGTGGCCTGACCGCTGCCGCCGTTCTGTTCGTGCCCAGCCTGCTGCTTCTGTGGTCCGCCCTGAGTACGCACGATCCGGACGCGTTCACGGCCCAGGCCGTCCTCGGCTTCGTCCTGCCGACCCTGCTGATGGCGGTGATCGCGGCGCCGTCGGACACCACCGACGCGGCAACCCCCAACACCTTGCTGACCAGTGAGCGCCGCACGGCGCTGCTCACCCTCGCCCTCGTCGCCCCGCTGATCGGCCTGGGTACCGGAGCGCATCGCCTGCTGACCGGCCACGGTGCCGTGGACGCGGGGGTCGCCTTCGCCAAGGGCTTCACCGGCGCGGCACTGGTGCTCGCTCTGCTGAGTCCGTGGAGCCTGTGGGTCGTCTCCAAGGCCTGGCTCGCCGTCCTCGGACGGGTGCCGTGGTCACTGATGGAGTTCCTGCGCGACGCGCACGGAGCGGGCCTGCTTCAGCGGTACGGCGGAACCTACCGCTTCCGCCACCTCAGATTGCAGGAGCACCTCGCGCCGCGGCCGGAGCCGAGGGCAGCCGCCAGGGCACCCCGGCAGCAGCCGCTCACGGTCACCGGACCACAGTCGCGGCCCGTCCCCGGGCCCGCGGCCTCCGAGCCGCTGCCCAGGTTCTCGGAGATCCTCGATGCGGTGCCGCCGATGCACGGCCTGCCAGGCTGGACCGTCGTCTCCAACGACCGGGAGTACGTGCTCTCGGGACGTGAACGCCGGGTGCCCCTGGGCCACTGGGTGCCGTGCGGAGTCTTCGCGGTGGTCGCCCTGATGCGTACCGCCGTGACCGGCAACTGGGACACCTGGATCGGCTGGACCAGCGTGCTCCTGTGGCCCTGCCTGGCCCTCTTGATCAACATCGTGGCGTTCCTGCTGCCGAAGGTGCGCATGACCCTGCGGATCGACCCCCACGGAGTCACCGCCGGCCTCGGCCGGCGCAGGGCCTCGTACGCCTGGCGCGATGTCGTCGCCGTGAGCGTCCGCCAGGTCGTCGTCCGGGGAAGGAACCAGCGGACGTACGGTCCGCACGTGCGACTGCGGCCGGGCGCGCCCGAGCCGCCCGCGGTCTTCCGCGGTCGGGGCGGCTGGTACCTGGTGATGCCGTTGTACATCCGTCCCGTCATGCCACCCGACATCGTCGACGCCCTCCGCCGTTTCTCCGGCGGCAGATGGCAGGAGGAGTGAGGGGCGATGACAGGAGTGAGGGGCGATGACAGGAATGAGGGGCGATGACAGGAATGAGGGGCGGCTCCCTCGCGGCAGCCGCCCCTCGAATGCGCCCCGCCCTACGGCTACTTGCCGTTCAGCAGGTCCTTGACCCTGGCCCGGACGTCCTCCGTGTCCAGCCCCCGGATCGTCAGGGTTGTACGGCGGCGCAGCACGTCGTCCGCCGTCTCGGCCCACTCGTGGTCGCGCGCGTAGACGACCTGCGCCCAGATCTCGGGGGCGTCCGGGTGGATGCGCTCGGCCAGCTCGGGGTTGTCGTTCGCCAGCCGTGCGATGTCGAAGGACAGCGAGCCGTAGTGCGTGGCCAGGTGGCGCGCGGTGTCCGCGGCCATGCGGGGGCCGGGTGCGGGACCGTCCACCAGCAGACGGTGGGCCACCGCCCGCGGGTTGGCGATGCCCGGCAGCGGGAGCTTCTTCGGCAGCTGCGAGATCGGCTCCATGTCGTCGGCGAGCGGCCGGCCGGGCAGCTCGGCCAGCTTGTTCATCACCGTACGGCCGATGTGGCGGAAGGTCGTCCACTTGCCGCCGGCCACGGACAGCATGCCGCCGCGGCCCTCGGTGACGACCGTCTCGCGCTTTGCCTTCGAGGTGTCGCCGGGACCGCCCGGCAGCACCCGCAGACCCGCGAACGAGTACGTGATCAGATCGCGGGACAGCTGCTGGTCGCGGATGGAGAAGGCGGCCTCGTCCAGGATCTGGGTGATGTCCTTCTCGTTGACCGCGACATCCGCCGGGTCGCCCTCGTACTCCTCGTCGGTCGTACCGAGCAGCAGCATGTCCTCCCAGGGGAGGGCGAAGGTGATGCGGTACTTGTCGATGGGGGTCGCGAGGGCGGCCTTCCACGGGGAGGTGCGCTTCAGCACCAGGTGCGCGCCCTTGGACAGCCGGATGGAGGGTGCCGCGTTCGGGTCCTCCATCTTCCGCAGGTGATCCACCCACGGGCCGGTCGCGTTGAGCACGAGCCGGGCGCTGACACCGAACTCGGTGCCGTCCGTACGGTCCTTGAGCTCCGCGCCCGTCACCCTGCCCTTGGTGAAGCGGAGCCCGGTGACCTCGGCGTGGTTGAGGACGGCAGCGCCCGCCTCGACGGCCGCGCGGACCGTCATCAGCGCCATCCGGGAGTCGTTCATCTGGTCGTCGCCGTACACGGCGACGGCCTTCAGATTCTCCGTACGCAGCTCGGGCACATCACGCTGTGCCTTCGCCGCGGATATGACGTGACCGACGCCGTCGCCGAACGCGGAGAGCGCCGAGTAGGCGAAGACTCCCGCGCCGAGCTTGGCAGCGCCGTGCGGTCCGCCCTTGTAGACCGGCAGATAGAAGGTGAGCGGGTTGGCCAGGTGGGGGGCCACCTGACGGGAGACCGCACGCCGCTCGAAGTGGTTCTCCGCGACCAGCTTCACCGCGCCGGTCTGCAGATAGCGCAGACCGCCGTGGAGCAGCTTGGAGGAGGCGGAGGAGGTGGCGCCGGCGAAGTCGCCGGCGTCCACCAGCGCCACCCGCAGCCCGGCCTGCGCGGCATGCCAGGCAGTGGAGATGCCCAGGATGCCGCCGCCGATCACCAGGAGGTCGTATGTCGCCTTGGAAAGTTGCTCCCGGGTCTCGGCGCGGCTCGGCAGGGAACCGGAGGCCGGGTGCGTCCCCAGGGCGGGGACGCTCTGCAGGGTGGTCATTGTCGATAGCTCCAATCAGCTCTCGTCGTGCTCGATCCAGCCCATGGTCCGTTCGACGGCCTTGAGCCAGTCCTTGTACTCGCGCTCACGCTTGTCGGCATCCATGTGGGGGGTCCACTCGGCGGCCCGGCGCCAGTTGGCGCGAAGAGCGTCGGTGTCCGGCCAGAAGCCGACGGCCAGGCCGGCGGCGTAGGCGGCGCCGAGGCAGGTCGTCTCGGCGACCATCGGGCGCACCACGGGGGCGTCCAGGAAGTCAGAGAGGGTCTGCATCAGCAGGTTGTTGGATGTCATTCCGCCGTCGACCTTGAGCGCGGTCAGCTCGACACCGGAGTCCTTGGTCATGGCGTCCGTGATCTCACGGGTCTGCCAGGCCGTCGCCTCGAGAACGGCGCGCGCGATGTGCGCCTTGGTGACGTACCGGGTGAGTCCGGCGATCACACCGCGGGCGTCGGAGCGCCAGTACGGGGCGAAGAGACCGGAGAAGGCCGGGACGAAGTACGCGCCTCCGTTGTCCTCGACGGACGCGGCGAGCGTCTCGATCTCGGGAGCGGAGTTGATCAGGCCCATCTGGTCGCGCATCCACTGGACGAGCGCGCCGGTGACGGCGATGGAGCCCTCCAGCGAGTACACCGGTGCCTGGTCGCCGATCTTGTACCCGACGGTGGTGATCAGCCCCGAGTAGGAGTTGATGATCTTGTCGCCGGTGTTCATCAGCAGGAAGGTGCCGGTGCCGTACGTGGACTTCGCCTCGCCCTCGGCGAAACACGTCTGGCCGAACAGTGCGGCCTGCTGGTCACCCAGCGCGGAGGCGACCGGGATGCCGTCCAGGACGCCGCCCTTGACGTGGCCGTACACCTCGGCGGACGAGCGGATCTCCGGCAGCACCTCCATGGGGACCTCCATGGACTGGGCGATCTTCTCGTCCCACTCCATGGTGTGGAGGTTCATCAGCATGGTGCGCGAGGCGTTGGTGACGTCGGTGACGTGGTGGCCGCCGTCGACCCCGCCCGTGAGGTTCCAGATGACCCAGGAGTCCATGGTGCCGAAGAGGATCTCGCCGCGCTCGGCGCGCTCACGCAGGCCCTCGACGTTGTCCAGCAGCCAGCGGACCTTCGGGCCGGAGAAGTAGCTCGCCAGCGGCAGGCCGGTCTCGCGGCGGAAGCGGTCCTGGCCGACGTTGCGGCCGAGTTCCTTGCAGAGCGCGTCGGTGCGGGTGTCCTGCCAGACGATGGCGTTGTGGACGGGCTCACCGGTGTTCTTGTCCCAGAGGAGAGTGGTCTCGCGCTGGTTGGTGATGCCGACGGCCTTGACGTCGGCGGCGGTGATGCCCGCCTTGTTGATGGCGCCGGCGACGACCTCCTGGACATTGGTCCAGATCTCTGCGGCGTTGTGCTCGACCCAGCCCGGCTTCGGGAAGATCTGCTCGTGCTCCTTCTGGTCGACGGCGACGATCCGGCCGTCCTTGTCGAAGACGATGCAGCGGGAAGAGGTGGTGCCCTGGTCGATGGCTGCGATGAAGGGGCCGGCGGTGTGTGCGTCGGTCACGGTGTGCTCCTGAAAGTCTGAGGGAAGGACGTGCGGCTCAGGCGAACGCGATCTGGTAGATACCCGCGGCAAGGGCGGCGCCGATCAGCGGTCCCACGACGGGGATCCAGGAGTACCCCCAGTCGGAGCCTCCCTTGTTCGGCAGCGGGAGCAGGGCGTGCACGATGCGCGGACCCAGGTCACGGGCCGGGTTGATGGCGTATCCGGTCGGGCCGCCCAGGGAGAGGCCGATGCCGACGACGACGAAGGAGACGATGAGTCCGCCGAGGATGCTGAGGCCCTTGCCGCCGTCGTTGAGGCCCTGGGTGAGTACGGCCAGGACCAGCACGAGGGTGCCGATGATCTCGGTGGCGAGGTTCTGCCAGACGCTACGGATCTCCGGGCCGGTGGAGAAGATGCCGAGCACGGGGCCCGCCTTCGGGGCGGCCTCCTCGGTGACCAGGCCTTCCTCGTGCGGCGGCGCGGAGATGATCTCCGGGTCCGTCAGATGGGCCTTGAACTGTCCGTAGTAGGCGACCCAGGCCAGGAAGGCACCGATCATGGCGCCGATCAGCTCGCCCGCCACCTGGACGGGAACGTTGCTCCAGTCCCCGCTGGTGATGGCGATACCCAGCGTGACCGCGGGGTTGAGGTGCGCACCGGACAGGGGGCCCGCGATGTAGACCGCGGTCATGACTGCGAAGCCCCACCCGAAGGTGATGGCGACCCAGCCGGCGTTCTGTGCCTTCGAGCGCTTGAGTACGACGGCGGCGACAACGCCGGCGCCGAGCAGGATGAGTACGGCGGTACCAATGATCTCGCCGATGAAGATGTCGGAGCTGGACACCCGCGACTCCTTTGTCCTTCGTCCAGGGGAAGGCGAACCAACGGGTCCCTCCGTGGTCCGCGCCCTCGGGGGTGAGAGCGATGCCGGCCCTTGGCGTTGCCACACTCTAGCGCTTATTGCCGGTAGGTGTTCGACAATGCCGACCGATGAACGGCAGTTTTGCCCTCTGGTTAATGCGACGTCAAGGGTTGTGTGGCTGAAACCCGTTTCGTTATCGATGGTGCGCCGGAACGGGCGGAATCGCCCGCCGTGAACGTCAGAACCGACCGGCGCCCAGGTCCCTGGAGACCGCGCGGGCACAGTCCCGTACCGCCGCGATCAGGTCGGACCGCAGCTCTTCGCCCGCGCAGACCCGCTCGACGGCGCCCGTGATGGCCACCGCGCCGACCGGCATCCGGCGCCGGTCGTGGATGGGTGCGGCCACCGCGGCGACGCCCTCCCAGGTTTCCTCCACGTCGGCGCCCCAGCCCCGCGCCCGGGTCAGGGCCAGCACGCTTTCGAAGTCCTTGAGGGTGGTCAGTGTGCGCGGCGTGAACGCCGTCCGGTCGACCTCCAGGGCCTCGGTGTGCGCCACCGGGTCGTACGCCGCCAGCACCTTCCCCAGCGCCGTCGAGTGCAGTGGCTGCATGGCGCCGACCTCCAGCACCTGCCGGCTGTCGTCCGGCCGGAAGACGTGGTGGACGATGAGCACGCCGTGCTGGTGCAGCACGCCCAGATGGACGCTCTCACCGCTGGAGCGGGCCAGGTCGTCCGTCCAGACCAGTGCACGGGCCCGCAGCTCGTGCACGTCCAGATAGCTGTTGCCGAGGCGCAGCAGCTCCGCCCCCAGCTGGTAGCGGCCCGAAGCCGGGTCCTGCTCGACGAAGCCCTCGGCCTGGAGGGTGCGCAGGATGCCGTGGGCCGTGCCCTTGGCCAGGTCCAGCGAGGATGCGATGTCGGACAGCCCGAGACGGCGCTCGCCACCCGCGAGCAGTCGCAGCATCGCCGCCGCCCGTTCAAGTGACTGGATGTTCTTCGCCATCGTTGCGGCCCTTCTCCCCGACATCGTTCGACAATGCTGAACACTATCGGCCGATACCGAATCAGCGTTACTGCCGGAACAGTGTGTCAAGACGCTGCGCACCCGGTCATCACCGGGACCACACGGAGTCCACCCCCTGGACCGGGCCGCCGTGCGCGACCGTGCCCGGCTACGCTGACCGAGTGCGCCTTCCACAGGAAGCCGCAAAGCCGACAGCCGTCGCATCCCAGGGAGCACATCCATGGCCTCGTTGCCGACCCCTTCCGCCGACAGCCCGACTTCCGCAGGCAGTGCTACGTCCGCAGGCAGTGGTACGTCCACTGACGGCAGGACCCGCGCCGACGCCCTCCGCGCGGCGCTGGCCACCCGTGTGGTCGTCGCCGACGGGGCGATGGGCACGATGCTCCAGGCGCAGGACCCCACCCTCGACGACTTCCAGAACCTCGAGGGCTGCAACGAGATCCTCAATGTGACCCGCCCGGACATCGTCCGCTCGGTCCACTCCGCCTACTTCGAGGTCGGCGTCGACTGCGTCGAGACCAACACCTTCGGAGCGAACTTCGCCGCGCTGGGGGAGTACGACATCCCCGAGCGGGTGTACGAGCTGTCCGAGGCCGGCGCCCGTATCGCCCGTGAGGTCGCCGACGAGTACACCGCCTCCTCGGGACAGCAGCGCTGGGTGCTCGGCTCCATGGGCCCCGGCACCAAGCTGCCCACCCTCGGCCACGCCCCGTACACCACGCTGCGCGACGCCTACCAGCAGAACGCCGAAGGCATGATCGCGGGCGGTGCCGACGCGCTGCTCGTCGAGACCACCCAGGATCTGCTGCAGACCAAGGCCTCGATCATCGGTGCCCGCCGAGCCCTGGACGCCACCGGCACGAACCTGCCGCTGATCTGCTCGGTCACCGTCGAGACCACCGGCACCATGCTCCTCGGCTCCGAGATCGGCGCGGCCCTCACCGCCCTGGAGCCGCTCGGCATCGACATGATCGGGCTGAACTGCGCCACCGGCCCGGCCGAGATGAGCGAGCACCTGCGCTACCTCGCCCGCCATTCCCGCATCCCGCTCTCCTGCATGCCGAACGCCGGTCTGCCGGTGCTCGGGAAGGACGGGGCGCACTACCCGCTCTCCGCCACCGAGCTGGCCGACGCCCAGGAGACCTTCGTCCGCGAATACGGACTCTCCCTGGTCGGCGGCTGCTGCGGTACGACCCCGGAGCATCTGCGCGAGGTCGTCGAGCGCGTCCGTGACCTCGCCCCGACCCGGCGCGAGCCGCGACCCGAGCCGGGCGCCGCCTCGCTCTACCAGACCGTGCCGTTCCGCCAGGACACGTCGTACATGGCGATCGGCGAGCGGACGAACGCCAACGGCTCGAAGAAGTTCCGCGAGGCCATGCTGGAGGGCCGCTGGGACGACTGTGTGGAGATGGCCCGCGACCAGATCCGCGAAGGCGCCCACATGCTCGACCTCTGCGTCGACTACGTCGGCCGCGACGGCGTCGCCGACATGGAGGAGCTGGCCGGCCGTTTCGCGACCGCGTCCACGCTCCCCATCGTGCTGGACTCGACCGAGGTCGATGTCATCCGCGCCGGCCTGGAGAAGCTCGGCGGCCGTGCCGTGATCAACTCGGTCAACTACGAGGACGGCGACGGGCCGGAGTCCCGGTTCGCGAAGGTCACCCGGCTGGCGCAGGAGCACGGCGCCGCTCTCATCGCGCTCACGATCGACGAGGAGGGCCAGGCCCGCACCGTCGAGAACAAGGTCGCCATCGCCGAGCGGATCATCACGGACCTCACCACCAACTGGGGCATCCACGAGTCCGACATCCTCATCGACACGCTGACCTTCACCATCTGCACCGGTCAGGAGGAGTCCCGCAAGGACGGCATCGCCACGATCGAGGCCATCCGCGAGCTCAAGCGCCGCCATCCCGAGGTGCAGACCACCCTGGGCCTGTCCAACATCTCCTTCGGCCTCAACCCGGCCGCCCGCATTCTGCTCAACTCCGTCTTCCTCGACGAATGCGTGAAGGCGGGCCTCGACTCGGCGATCGTGCACGCGAGCAAGATCCTCCCGATCGCCCGCTTCGACGACGAGCAGGTCACCACCGCCCTGGACCTGATCTACGACCGTCGCGCCGAGGGCTACGACCCGCTCCAGAAGCTCATGGAGCTGTTCGAGGGCGTCAACACCAAGTCGCTGAAGGCCGGCAAGGCCGAGGAACTCCTCGCCCTGCCGCTGGAGGAGCGCCTTCAGCGCCGCATCATCGACGGTGAGAAGAACGGCCTGGAGGCCGACCTCGACGAGGCACTCCAGGAGCGGCCCGCGCTCGACATCGTCAACGACACCCTCCTGGAGGGCATGAAGGTCGTCGGTGAGCTGTTCGGCTCCGGCCAGATGCAGCTGCCGTTCGTCCTGCAGTCCGCCGAGGTCATGAAGTCCGCGGTGGCCTACCTGGAACCGCACATGGAGAAGTCGGACGCCGAGGGCAAGGGCACGATCGTGCTCGCCACCGTCCGCGGCGACGTCCACGACATCGGCAAGAACCTCGTGGACATCATCCTCTCCAACAACGGCTACAACGTCGTCAACCTGGGCATCAAGCAGCCCGTCTCCGCGATCCTGGAAGCCGCCGAGGAGCACAGGGCCGATGTCATCGGCATGTCCGGCCTCCTGGTGAAGTCCACCGTGATCATGAAGGAGAACCTGGAGGAGCTGAACCAGCGCAAGCTGGCGGCCGAGTACCCGGTGATCCTCGGCGGCGCGGCCCTCACCCGCGCCTACGTCGAGCAGGACCTGCACGAGATCTACGAGGGCGAGGTCCGCTACGCCCGCGACGCGTTCGAGGGCCTGCGCCTGATGGACGCCCTGATCGCGGTCAAGCGCGGCGTCCCCGGCGCCGCGCTTCCCGAGCTCAAGCAGCGCCGGGTCCGGGCCACGACGGCCGCGGTCGTCGACGAGGGCGTCACCGAAGGAGCCGTACGCTCCGACGTCGCCACCGACAACCGCGTCCCCGAGCCGCCCTTCTGGGGCACCCGGGTCGTCAAGGGCATCCCGCTCAAGGAGTACGCCTCCTGGCTCGACGAGGGCGCGCTGTTCAAGGGCCAGTGGGGCCTCAAGCAGGCCCGTACCGGCGACGGCCCCAGCTACGAGGAGCTGGTGGAGACCGAGGGCCGTCCGCGGCTGCGCGGCTGGCTGGACCAGCTGCACACCCAGAACATGCTGGAGGCGGCCGTCGTCTACGGCTACTTCCCCTGCGTGTCCAAGGGTGACGACCTGATCCTGCTCAACGACGACGGCTCCGAGCGCACCCGCTTCACCTTCCCGCGTCAGCGGCGCGGCCGCCGGCTGTGCCTGGCCGACTTCTTCCGCCCGGAGGAGTCCGGCGAGACCGATGTCGTCGGGCTGCAGGTCGTCACCGTCGGCTCGAAGATCGGCGACGCCACGGCCAAGCTCTTCGCGTCCGACTCGTACCGCGACTACCTCGAACTCCACGGACTCTCCGTCCAGCTGGCCGAGGCGCTCGCCGAGTACTGGCACGCCCGGGTCCGCGCCGAGCTCGGGTTCGCCGCCGAGGACCCGGCGGACGTCGAGGACATGTTCGCGCTGAAGTACCGGGGCGCCCGCTTCTCCCTCGGTTACGGAGCGTGCCCGGATCTGGAGGACCGAGCGAAGATCGCGGAGCTGCTCGAACCCGAGCGGATCGGCGTCAAGCTCTCCGAGGAGTTCCAGCTCCACCCCGAGCAGTCGACCGACGCGATCGTCATCCACCACCCCGAGGCGAAGTACTTCAACGCCCGATAGGGGCGCTGCCGGGGTCCGGGCAGCCGGGGTCCGGAGGTCCGGGCTGCGGGAGTCCGGGGGTTCCCCCCGGGAGGCACAGCATCGCCCGACAGGGCCCTGCAGGGACCCCTCAGGTCGCCCCCGGGTGGCGTGCCGCGCACTTCGGCGGCGAGCGTCGTACACTGGTCGGTCCAGTGCAGGCCGGTCGTCCTCCCTCCACCGGGAGGGCGGCCGGCCTTCTCTTCCCTCACGGAGGTGTGCCGGATGACCAGTACGGTCCCCGCGTCCTTGACCCGCACGGCCGGGGGCTCCGCCCTGCAGGCGGTGTTCCTCGACATGGACGGCACCCTCGTGGACACCGAGGGCTTCTGGTGGGACGCCGAGGTGGAGGTCTTCGCGGACCTCGGCCACGACCTGGACGAGGCCTGGCGCGACGTGGTGGTCGGCGGTCCGATGACCCGCAGCGCGGGCTACCTCATCGAGGCGACCGGGGCGGACATCACCCTCGCCGAACTGACCGTGCTGCTCAACGAACGCTTCGAGAACCGCATCGGCCGCGGAGTGCCGCTGATGCCGGGCGCCGAGCGGCTGCTCGCCGAGCTGGCCGCGCACAACGTACCCACCGCCCTCGTCTCCGCCTCCCACCGGCGCATCATCGACCGGGTCCTGGCCTCCCTCGGACGCGACCGCTTCGCACTCACCGTCGCGGGCGACGAGGTGGTCCGTACGAAGCCGCACCCCGACCCGTACCTCCTGGCGGCCCGGGGGCTGGGAGCCGAACCCGCCAGATGCGCCGTCATCGAGGACACCGCCACGGGTGTGGCCGCCGCCGAGGCGGCCGGCTGCCGGGTCGTCGCGGTCCCTTCCGTCGCACCGATCGCGCCCGCCGACGGCCGGATCGTCGTCGGTTCGCTCGAGGAAGTCGACCTGTCGTTTCTGCGTACATTGATCACTCGAATGAACTGACGTATTCACCGAGCGTGTATGCGAATAACGCCGGAAACTCTCGGCAGCAGCCCGTGTATTTTCCGTAACCACGCATCGGCGTGACGTTCGTCACTCATCGCCACTCGGTGCATTGCATAAATAGCCCGGTCCAGGCCGTCAGGGCCCGGTCTGGGGTGCTTCGGGCGTGCCCTTGTGTCCGGATTGGTGCGGATGTGTACGAATCATTCCGGCGCGTGAATATCGACATCCCGCCATGCCTGATCGCCAGGCGTTTACGCCTCAACTTCGGCCCGGTCCGGCGTTCATGGCGCGGCCCACTAATCTCGTCGCGAGAACTTCGCCGCAGCAACGATGCGCCTCGGAGACCACCCAAGTCGCCGCGGCAGCCGCACCGATCGCTCTGTATCCCGGCCCCATCGCACCGCCCCGAACGGGCGGTGCGGCGGAGTGTCCCGTAACACCGCTGTATCCCAGTGAGGGATTGAGGGAGAACGTCCAGGATGAACCGCAGGACTCTGGTGCTGCCGGCCGTGATCGGCCTGCTCGCCCCCGCACTCGCCGCCTGTGGCAGCACGCCCGGTGGCTCCGGCGGAGGCGACGCCATAGTCGTGGGCACCACGGACCAGTTCGTCGCGACCGGCGATGCTCCCGCACCCTTCGACCCGGCCTACGCCTACGACACCGGCGCCTGGAACGTCCTGCGTCAGACCGTACAGACACTGATGCACATCCCGCGCGGCGGCGGCCGGCCGGTGCCCGAGGCCGCGTCCCGCTGCGGATTCACGGACACCGAGAGCGAGAGCTTCCGCTGCACCCTCCGTGACGGCCTGACGTTCGCGAACGGCAAGCCCGTCACCGCCCAGGACGTGAAGTTCTCCATCGAACGCGTACTCGACATCAAGTCCGACAACGGTACGGCCGCGCTTCTCTCCAACATCGACACCATCGAGGTCAAGGGCGAGAAGGAAATCGTCTTCCACCTCAGCACGCCCGACGCCACGTTCCCGTACAAGCTCTCCACGCCCGTCGCCGGCATCCTCAGCCGCGACGCGTACGACGGGAAGAAGCTCCGCGACGGCTTCCAGATCGACGGCTCCGGCCCGTACACCATGAGGGCCCAGACCGACGGCGAGAAGCTCGTCAGGGCGGTCTTCACCAAGAACCCCGCTTACAAGGGCGATCTGAAGGTCCGCAACGACAAGGTCGAGCTGCGCTCGTACCCCGACGCCGACTCCATGGGTACGGCGCTCGAGTCCGGTGACATCGACATGATGGCCCGTGTGATGTCCCCGGAGCAGATCAAGGACCTCGCCGAGCACCCCAAGGACGACATCGAGCTCAGCGAGATGCCCGGCCTGGAGATCCGCTACCTCGGCTTCAACACCAAGGACCCGTCCGTGAAGGACAAGGCGGTCCGTCAGGCCATGGCCTCCGTCGTCGACCGTGGCCGGATCGCGAGCAATGTCTACGGTGCCACCGCCCAGCCGCTCTACTCGCTGGTCCCGTCGAGCATCACCGGCCACACCAACGCGTTCTTCAACAAGTACGGCGAGCCGGACCGCAAGAAGGCCGCCGGCATCCTGGGCGACGCCGGGATCACCACCCCGGTGAAGCTCACCCTGCACTACACCAGCGACCGCTACGGATCCGGCACGGCCAAGGAGTTCGCGGCGCTGCGTGACCAGCTCAACGCCACCGCGCTCTTCGACGTCACGGTCAAGGGCACCGAGTGGGCGCAGTTCCGGCCCGCCCAGAAGCGCGGCGAGTACGCCGTCTACGGCCTCGGCTGGTTCCCCGACTTCCCGGACCCGGACAACTTCATCGCCCCGTTCCTGGACAAGGACAACTTCCTCAACACCCCCTATGTGAGCACCGCCGCGCGCGATCAGCTCATCCCGCAGTCCCGCCGCGAGGCCGACCGCAGCGCCGCATCCGCCCCCTTCACCAAGCTGCAGGACATCGTCGCCAATGATGTGCCGGTGCTGCCGCTGTGGCAGGGCAAGCAGTACGTCGCCGCCCGGACGGACATCAACGGCGTCGAGTGGACGCTGAACTCCTCCTCCGACCTCCAGTTGTGGGAGCTCGAGCGCGGCACCGCCTGACCTTCATCACCCCGGCCGCGAAGGGCGCGGCCGGCCACGAGAGCAAGAGGCAAGGATCTGTGAAGGCACGACTCAAGAGAACGACGGCTCCGCTCGCCGCGGGTCTGTCCGCCGTCCTGCTGGCGGGCTGCGGCTCGGAGCAGGGTGACGGCTCCGACGGCGACGGCGTCCGGGTGGCCGTCGGCATTTCCGACGAGGTTCTCGCCACGGACCCCGCGGACGGCTACGACCCGGGTTCGTGGCTGCTGTTCAACAACGTCTTCCAGTCCCTGCTGAGCTTCCCCAAGGGCGGCTCGACCCCGCAGCCCGAGGCCGCGGAGAAGTGCAACTTCGACAGCAGCGGCAGCACCGTGTACCGCTGCACGCTGCGCGAGGGCCTCAAGTTCAGCAACGGCAACAGCCTGACCTCGAAGGACGTCAAGTTCTCCTTCGAGCGGGCGCTCAAGATCGGCAGTGACTCCGGACCGGGGCCGCTGCTCTCCACGATCGACAGCATCGAGACCCCCGACGAGCGGACGGTCGTCTTCCGGCTGAAGGTGCCCGACGCCACCTTCCCCAGCAAGATCGCCTCCGGTGCGGGATCCATCGTGGACCACCGCGAGTACCAGGCCGGATCCCTGCGCACCGACGGCAAGGCCGTCGGCTCCGGCCCGTACAAGCTCGACTCCTTCAGCGAGAAGGAGGCGGTCTTCTCGGTCAACCCCGAGTACAAGGGCACCGCGCAGGTGAAGAACACCGGCGTCACCCTCACCTTCTTCCGGGGCGACCAGCAGGGCCTCGGCTCCGCGCTCAAGAAGGGCGATGTCGATGTCGCCTACCGAGGACTGACCTCGCACGACATCGACGGGCTCAAGGGCTCCGTGGCGGCCGGCGAGCAGGGCATCGAGGTCGTCGAGGGCGGCAGCGCCGAGGTCCAGCATCTGGTCTTCAACATGAAGGACCCGATCGCCGGCAAGCTCGCCGTCCGCAAGGCCTTCGCCTATCTCGTGGACCGCGACGCCCTGGTCCGGGACGTCTACAAGGGCACGGCCGAGCCGCTGCACTCGATCATCCCGGCCGGAATTGCCGGCCACAACACCGCCTTCTTCGACCGCTACGGCGGCAGCCCGCAGCCCGACAAGGCCCGCAAGGCCCTGCGCTCCGCCGGCATCGACGAGAAGGTGAAGATCACTCTCTGGTCGACGCCGAGCCGCTACGGTCCCGCCACCGACCTGGAGATGCGGGCGATCGCGCAGCAGCTCAACAAGAGCGGGCTGTTCGAGGCGGACGTCAAGTCCGTCGAGTTCGAGCAGTACGAGAAGGGCATCCAGGCCGGTAAGTACGGCGTCTATGTGAAGGGCTGGGTCCCCGACTACCCGGACGCCGACAACTTCACCCAGCCGTTCTTCGGCGACGGCAACGTCCTCGGCAACGGCTACGAGAACAAGCAGATCACCGGGAAGATCATCCCGGAGACCGCGGCCGTGACGGACCGCTCGGCCACGAGCGACAAGTTCGGAAAGCTCCAGGACCTCGTCGCCGAGGATCTGCCGGTCCTCCCGCTGTGGCAGGGCAAGCAGTACGCCGTCTTCAACGGCAACATCACCGGTCTGGAGTGGACGCTCGACGCGTCGACGGTCTTCCGCTTCTGGGAGATCAAGAAGGGCTGACGAAGACCGACAGCGAAGGGCTCGGTCCGCCTGGCGGACCGAGCCCCTTGCTTAGCGAGCCTTTGTTTACCTGGGCCCTTTGCTCACCGGGCCGTTCTGCTCACCTGGGCCCCTTGCCCACGCGAGCCGCTTCGCTCACTGGGCGCCGGGGCGCACCAGGCCGCTCTCGTACGCGTACACCGCGGCCTGCACCCGGTCGCGCAGGCCCAGCTTCGTCAGCACATGGCCCACATGGGTCTTGACCGTCGTCTCACTGACGAACAGATCCGCTGCGATCTCCGCGTTGGACAGCCCGCGGGCCACCAGCTTGAGGACCTCGACCTCGCGCTCGGTGAGCGTGTGCAGCGTGTCCGGGACGGGCTCCTCGCCGGACGGCAGATGGCCCGCGTACTTGTCGAGCAGCCGGCGCGTGATGCTCGGCGCGAGCATCGCCTCGCCCCCCGCGACCACCCGGATCGCCTGCACCAGCTCAGTCGCCGGGGCGTCCTTCAGGAGAAAGCCGCTCGCCCCCGCCCGCAGCGCCTCCACGACGTACTCGTCGAGGTCGAAGGTGGTCAGCACCAGCACCTTCGCCGGACCGTCCCGCTCCGGGCCGGTGATCTGGCGGGTCGCCTCCACCCCGTCCATCCGCGGCATCCGGATGTCCATCAGCACCACATCGGGCTGCAGTGCGCGCACCTGGTCCAGAGCCTGGAGACCGTCCCCGGCCTCACCCACCACCGCGATGTCCTGCTCGGCCTCCAGAATCATCCGGAAACCGGTGCGCAGCAGTGGTTGGTCGTCGACCAGTAGGACGCGGATAGCCACGAGATCTCCTCAAGAGTGCTGGACGGGGCCCATTCTGCCCTGACCCGGCACATGGCTCGCGGGCGGCCGTTCCGCCCGGACGGCAGGGGCGCCCCCAGCCCCCGGGCGAAGCGCTGGGCGAGGGCGGGTACGGACCACCCGTCGCCCCGCAGGAGGGCTTGCCTACGCCGGGGTCCCCGTCGGCCCCACCGGCAGCGGGTACGCCGGCGGCGTGCCGCCGAACTCCGGACACACCGCCTGGTGGTCGCACCAGCCACAGAGCTTCGTCGGACGCGGCCGCCAGTCGCCCGTCTCCGTGGCCTGCATGATCGCCTCCCACAGCGCCAGCAGCTTGCGCTCCACCCGCTCCAGATCCGCCACGACCGGGTCGTACGTCAGCACCTCCCCGCTGCCCAGGTACACCAGCTGAAGCCGGCGCGGCACCACACCCTTGAGCCGCCAGATCACCAGGGCGTAGAACTTCATCTGGAACAGTGCGCCCTCGCTGTACTCAGGCCGGGGGGCCTTGCCCGTCTTGTAGTCGACGATCCGCACCTCGCCGGTCGGCGCCACATCGACCCGGTCGATCACCCCGCGCAGCCGCAGCCCAGAATCCAGCTCCGTCTCCACGAACAGCTCACGCTCAGCCGGCTCCAGACGCGTCGGATCCTCCAGCGAGAACCACCGCTCGACGAGCTGTTCGGCCTCCGACAGCCAGCGCGCCAGCCGCTCGCCCCCCGCGTCCTCGGCGAACAGTTCACCCAGCTCCGGCTTCGACTCCAGCAGCCGGTCCCACTGCCCGGGAATCAACGCCTTCGCCCGCGGCGCCGTACGCTCCACCGCCGGCACGTCGAAGAGCCGCTCCAGCACGGCGTGGACGAGCGTGCCCCGGGTGGCCGCCTCGCTCGGCTTCTCCGGGAGCTTGTCGATCACCCGGAAGCGGTACAGCAGAGGGCACTGCATGAAATCGCTCGCGCGCGAAGGCGACAGCGACATGGGCGGCCGGCTCTCCGGCACGGACGGCTGCCCTTCCGGCGGGGCCGGATGGCCGTCCGCCACCGAGGGCTGGTCGTCCAGGACGGGCGGCGGCACCGCCGAAGCGGGCACGCGGCCTTCCGCGGCGGGAGGCTGACTCGTACTCATGACTCAGACCCTACGGCCCGCCACTGACAGCGAGCGGCATACCATCGACGGCAGACCCTCTCGCACTGCATGATCGAGACAAGACCGAGCGAGCGACGCCTCGCGGCGTGACGTCTCGCAACGAAGGGAACCCGTGAAAGAGGACGAGGAGAGCGGCAGCAGCACGCAGCCGCGGTCCGGGACGGAGGCCTCGGACCCGGGAGGCGGAAAGCCGCAGCGCTCCACGGATCCGGGTGGCGGCATCCTCATGGGCCGCCCCTTCGGCGTGCCCGTGTACGTCGCTCCCAGCTGGTTCCTTGTCGCGGCCCTCATCACCTGGGTCTTCGGCGGGCAGCTCGAAAGAGCCCTGCCCGAACTCGGCGGCGCCCGCTATCTCGTCGCGCTCTTCTTCGCGGTCGCCTTCTACGCGTCCGTGCTCGTCCACGAGCTGGCCCACACGGTCGTCGCGCTCCGCTACAAGCTGCCCGTACGCCGGATCCAGCTCCAGTTCTTCGGCGGAGTGTCGGAGATCGAGAAGGAGTCCGAGACACCTGGCCGCGAATTCGTCCTCGCCTTCGTCGGCCCGCTGCTGTCCCTCGTCCTCGCCGGGGTCTTCTACCTCGGGATGTACGTCGTCGAGCCGGACACCGTCCCCCGCGTCCTGCTGGCCGGCCTGATGATCTCCAACCTCATCGTCGCCGCGTTCAACCTGCTGCCGGGACTGCCGCTGGACGGCGGCCGGATGCTGCGCGCCGTCGTCTGGAAGATCACCGGAAAGCCCATGAGCGGCACCGTGGCCGCCGCCTGGGTCGGCCGGGCGCTCGCCGTCGCCGTCCTCGTCGGCCTGCCGTTGCTCACCCACACCGGCGCGCTGGGCAACCCGACCAAGGAACTCGGCGGCATGGACACCGTCACCGACGCCCTGCTCGCCGCCATCCTCGCCGCGATCATCTGGACCGGAGCGGGCAACAGTCTGCGCATGGCGCGGCTGCGTGAGCACCTCCCCGAACTGCGCGCCCGCACCCTCACCCGGCGGGCCGTCCCCGTCGAGTCCGACACCCCGCTCTCCGAGGCCCTCCGCCGCGCCAACGAGGCGGGAGCCCGTGCCCTGGTCGTGGTCGACGGGCACGGCGACCCCACGGCCCTGGTACGCGAGAGCGCGATCGTCGGCGTCCCCGAGCACCGCCGTCCCTGGGTGGCCGTCAGCGGCCTCGCCCAGGAGCTCACCGACGGCATGAGGGTTTCCGCCGAGCTGGCCGGTGAGGCCCTCCTCGACCGGCTGCGTGCCGCCCCCGCCTCCGAGTACCTGGTGGTCGAGGAGACCGGCGAGATCTACGGCGTGCTCTCCACGGCGGACGTCGAGCGGGCCTTCGTCCAGGCCATGGCACGACCGACGAACTGAGGGGCCGTTCTCCCCCTGCCCCTCGGCGGGGGGACTCCACCGGGAGGTTCCGGCCGGCTGTGAACGGCAGCGTGCCCCTTCGGCCCGCTCGCCCGCGTGCGGGCGCGGTCGGGAGCGTGACCAAGGCCCGGTACTCTGGTCACATGTCCGAACCGACCGGTGCCGCCCGCCGTCGCGGGCCCTTCAAGGTCGGGGACCAGGTCCAGCTCACCGATCCCAAGGGACGCCACTACACGTTCACGCTCGAGGCCGGGAAGAACTTCCACACCCACAAGGGTTCCTTCCCGCACGACGAGCTGATCGGTGCTCCCGAGGGCAGTGTTGTCCGTACCACGGGAAACGTCGCCTACCTCGCGCTGCGCCCCCTGCTCCCCGACTATGTCCTGTCCATGCCCCGCGGCGCCGCCGTGGTCTACCCCAAGGACGCGGGGCAGATCCTGGCCTTCGCCGACATCTTCCCCGGCGCGCGCGTCGTCGAGGCCGGTGTCGGATCGGGCTCGCTGAGCAGCTTCCTGCTCCGCGCCATCGGCGACGAGGGCATGCTGCACTCGTACGAGCGGCGTGCGGACTTCGCGGAGATCGCCAAGGGCAACGTCGAGCGCTACTTCGGCGGACCTCACCCCGCATGGACGCTCACCGTCGGTGATCTGCAGGACAATCTGTCCGACACCGACGTCGACCGCGTCATCCTGGACATGCTCGCCCCCTGGGAGTGCCTGGAGGCCGTCTCCAAGGCGCTCGTCCCCGGCGGCATCCTCTGCTGCTACGTGGCGACCACCACTCAGCTCGCGCGGACCGTGGAGTCCATCCGCGAGTTCGGCTGCTACGCCGAGCCGCAGCCCTGGGAGTCCATGATCCGCAACTGGCACGTCGAGGGTCTGGCCGTCCGCCCGGACCATCGGATGATCGGCCACACCGGCTTCCTCGTCACCGCCCGCCGTCTCGCGGACGGCGTGGAGCCCCCGATGCGCCGCCGCCGGCCGGCCAAGGGTGCCTACGGCGAGGACTACGAGGGCCCGAACAAGGGCTGACCGCCCATCAGGGCTGACGCCCTTCACAACGCGACGGCGCCGCCGCCGAGTTCCCGGGGGACAAAACGGAACTGGGCGGCGGCTCCTTTACGTTGGGCACGCCCCGTAGAGGTTTCGCACCCCCCTGTTCCCGCCTCCTGTGACGTGTGGCACTATGCGGGGCACCCCCACCGGCACCGTTGTTCACAGGAGACGCCTCAGTGCAGACCTCCGCCGTTCCGGATCTCGCGCACACCCACGCCCGCCCGGCACACTGGCTCGCCACCGCGACGGCGATGGCCGCGGTCGTCGCCGGGGCGGGACTGCTCCAGCCCGACCCCGCGAACGCCGGCCAGTCGGACTCCGGGATCGCGACGGCCCCGGCCCCGGACGTGACCGCCGTCGAGCTGCCGCTGGAGTGCGGCGGTGGGGGCACCCAGGTGGTCAAGAAGGCCTCGGGGGACCTCGACGGGGACGGCGGCGCCGAGACGGTCGTGGTGGCCCGCTGTGCGGCGGGCTCCGGCACCCCGCCGAGCGGCGTCTATGTGCTGGCCCGGTCCACCGCCGGCGCACCGCGGGTGGTCGCGACCCTGCTGGAGCCCGCGAAGCGGCTCAGCGTCGCGGACTTCGCCGTCCGTGACGGAGCTGTCACGGCCACTCTCCTCGGCTACTCGTCGCCCGACGTGCCGAGCTGCTGCCCCGATCAGCAGGAGAAGGTCAAGTGGCAGTGGCGCGGGGGGAAGTTCGTCCAGTCCGGCGAGGACGATTCCGCCACGGGCGGTGCGTGACCGCTCACCCTGCGTCTACTCGGCGCCGGGTCCGTACACCTCGACCTTGTCCGAAACGCGGCGCACATGGATGCAGTCGCCCGGACACTCCTTGGCGGAGTCGATGACGTCGGTCAGCAGCGGCAGTGGCACGGGCGTTGTGGCACCGGGCTCCTGCAACAGCTCGTCCTCCGCGCTCTTCACGTAGGCGAGACCGTCGATGTCCAGCTCGAAGACCTCTGGGGCGTACTGGGCGCAGATGCCGTCGCCGGTGCACAGGTCCTGGTCGATCCAGACTTCGAGACCGTCGTTCATGTCGCCTGCCGTTCCTGCGCGGTGTGTATCAAGCCGTGTTGTATCAATATGGGCCAGCCCTGACGGGTGTTGACCGTTCTGACGATACAACCGCCCGCTTTCCGATGTTGATGGGTGGGTATTCCCCTGGCGTGAGGGAGAGCGCAAGGGTGAAGATCGGACACACCCCTTCCGTCTTTGTGATCTAGGGGTTTCAATCACCACCCACCCAGGTAGGGTCAGGAAGCGTCCAGCTCCCCTTGGAGGAGGTGAGGACCGTGGCAGCCCACGACGACGACAACAACCGCGGCTTCCGGCCGGGACGGGGGTCTGAAGACCCTGCCGGCCAGGTTGCCTATCTTGAGCAGGAGATCGCCGTCCTGCGCCGCAAGCTCGCCGACTCTCCGCGTCATACGAGGATTCTCGAAGAGCGGATCGTCGAGCTGCAGACAAACCTGGCCGGCGTGTCCGCTCAGAACGAACGACTGGCGAACACGCTCCGTGAGGCCCGCGACCAGATCGTGGCCCTCAAGGAGGAGGTCGACCGGCTCGCACAGCCGCCGGCCGGCTTCGGTGTCTTCCTGCAGCAGAACGAGGACGGCACCGCGGACATCTTCACCGGAGGCCGCAAGCTCCGGGTGAACGTCAGCCCCAGCGTCGAGCTCGACGAGCTCCGGCGCGGCCAGGAAGTCATGCTCAACGAGGCGCTCAACGTGGTCGAGGCCATGGAGTTCGAGCGCGCCGGGGACATCGTCACCCTCAAGGAGATCCTCGAGGACGGCGAGCGCGCCCTGGTGCTCGGGCACACCGACGAGGAACGGGTGGTCAGGCTCGCCGAGCCGCTGCTGGACATGACCATCCGGCCCGGCGACGCCCTCCTGCTCGAGCCGCGCTCCGGCTACGTGTACGAGGTGATCCCGAAGAGCGAGGTCGAAGAGCTCGTCCTCGAAGAGGTTCCGGATGTCGACTACGACAAGATCGGCGGTCTGGGCAACCAGATCGAGATGATCCGGGACGCGGTCGAGCTTCCGTACCTCTACCCGGACCTCTTCAAGGAGCACGAACTTCGGCCGCCGAAGGGCATCCTGCTCTACGGCCCGCCCGGCTGCGGAAAGACGCTGATCGCGAAGGCCGTCGCCAACTCCCTTGCCAAGAAGGTCGCCGAGGTGACCGGCCAGCCCGCGGGGAAGAGCTACTTCCTCAACATCAAGGGTCCTGAGCTCCTCAACAAGTACGTCGGTGAGACCGAGCGGCACATCCGCCTCGTCTTCCAGCGTGCTCGTGAGAAGGCCGGCGAGGGCACCCCCGTCATCGTCTTCTTCGACGAGATGGAGTCCCTCTTCCGCACCCGCGGCTCGGGTGTCAGCTCGGACGTCGAGAACACGATCGTTCCGCAGCTGCTCGCCGAGATCGACGGTGTGGAAGGCCTCGAGAACGTGATCGTGATCGGTGCCTCCAACCGGGAGGACATGATCGACCCCGCGATCCTGCGGCCCGGCCGGCTCGACGTCAAGATCAAGATCGAGCGCCCGGACGCGGAGGCCGCGAAGGACATCTTCGCGAAGTACCTCACGCCTTCGCTGCCGGTCCACGCGGACGATCTCTCGGAGCACACCGGCTCCAAGGAGGCGGCGGTCCACGGCATGATCCAGTCGGTCGTGGAGCAGATGTACGCCGAATCCGAGGAGAACCGCTTCCTCGAGGTCACCTATGCGAATGGTGACAAGGAAGTCCTCTACTTCAAGGACTTCAATTCCGGCGCAATGATCCAGAACATTGTGGACCGGGCCAAGAAGATGGCCATCAAGGCCTTCCTCGACCACAACCAGAAGGGTCTGCGGGTCTCCCACCTCCTCCAGGCGTGCGTGGACGAGTTCAAGGAGAACGAGGACCTGCCGAACACGACGAACCCGGACGACTGGGCCCGGATCTCCGGAAAGAAGGGCGAGCGGATCGTATTCATCCGCACCCTTGTCACCGGAAAGCAGGGCGCGGACACCGGACGCTCCATCGACACGGTGGCAAACACCGGTCAGTACCTGTAGATCGCAGACCGGCTGCGGATGCCTGGGGGTCCCCCCGCCGGAGGCAGGGGGGAAGGCGTCCGCAGCCGCCTGCTTTCCATGGGCCCCGGACGGGTAATCGGACCACACAGGGCAATGACTGAATTGATCTCCCCACCAGCGCAGAGGCGTTCTAGGCTCTTCCGTACCGCCGAGTTGCGCAGTGCGGGGACGGGCACCGCACACGCACCGGGGAACGAGCGGTACTTGAGCGCCGCTCCCGGACGGGAGCGCCGCCGGGCAAGGAGGGCCGCATGACCGTACGGCGAGTAATGGGCATCGAGACGGAGTACGGGATCTCCGTCCCCGGCCACCCGAACGCCAATGCCATGCTCACCTCGTCCCAGATCGTCAACGCCTACGCGGCGGCGATGCACCGGGCGCGGCGCGCCCGCTGGGACTTCGAGGAGGAGAATCCGCTGCGGGACGCCCGCGGCTTCGACCTCGCCCGCGAGGCCGCCGATTCCAGCCAGCTCACGGACGAGGACATCGGCCTGGCCAATGTGATCCTCACCAACGGGGCCCGGCTCTACGTCGACCACGCCCACCCCGAGTACAGCGCCCCCGAGGTCACCAACCCGCGCGACGCCGTGCTCTGGGACAAGGCCGGCGAGCGGATCATGGCGGAGGCGGCCGAGCGGGCCGCCCAGCTCCCCGGCGCCCAGCCCATCCACCTGTACAAGAACAACACCGACAACAAGGGCGCGTCCTACGGCACGCACGAGAACTACCTGATGAAGCGGGAGACGCCCTTCTCGGACATCGTGCGGCACCTCACGCCGTTCTTCGTGTCCCGGCAGGTCGTCACCGGCGCCGGCCGCGTCGGCATCGGCCAGGACGGCCACGAGCACGGCTTCCAGATCAGCCAGCGGGCCGACTATTTCGAGGTCGAGGTCGGTCTGGAAACCACGCTGAAGCGGCCCATCATCAACACCCGGGACGAGCCGCACGCGGACGCCGAGAAGTACCGGCGGCTCCATGTGATCATCGGCGACGCGAATCTGTCGGAGATCTCGACGTACCTCAAGCTCGGCACGACCGCGCTGGTCCTGTCCATGATCGAGGACGGCTTCATCAACGTGGACCTGGCGGTGGACCAGCCGGTGAGGACGCTGCACCAGGTCTCCCACGACCCGACCCTGCAGCGCCTGATCACGCTGCGCAGCGGCCGGACACTCACCGCTGTCCAGTTGCAGATGGAGTACTTCGAGCTGGCCAGGAAGTACGTCGAGGAACGCTTCGGCGTGGACGCGGACGACCAGACCAAGGACGTCCTGGTCCGCTGGGAGGACACCCTCAACCGGCTCGAGCACGATCCGATGAGCCTGTCCGGCGAGCTCGACTGGATCGCCAAGCGCGAGATTCTCGAGGGCTACCGGCGCCGCGACAGCCTGGACTGGGACGCGGCCCGGCTGCACCTCGTCGACCTGCAGTACGCCGACGTGCGCCCCGAGAAGGGCCTGTACAACCGTCTGGTGGCCCGCGGCAAGATGAAGCGGCTGCTGAACGAGCCCGACGTGGAGCGGGCCGAGAGCAAGCCTCCTGAGGACACCAGGGCGTATTTCCGCGGGCGCTGCCTGGAGCAGTACGCGGACGACGTCGCCGCGGCCTCGTGGGACTCGGTCATCTTCGATCTGCCGGGCCGTGACTCTCTGCAACGAGT
The DNA here is from genome assembly GCF_056435785.1 of Streptomyces sp. NPDC043870. Lineage (NCBI taxonomy): Bacteria > Bacillati > Actinomycetota > Actinomycetes > Kitasatosporales > Streptomycetaceae > Streptomyces > Streptomyces sp. NPDC043870. The sequence continues at coordinate 290,255 of NZ_JBWKDT010000001.1, read as the reverse complement.
GCCCACGCTGGAACCGCTGCGTGGTACACGCAATCATGTCAAGGAGCTGCTGGACCGGTGCCGTACCGCGGAGGACCTGGTACGCGTGCTGTCCGGAGGCTGAAATGGCCCGCGTCCGGGAATCATGAAGGTGGCTGCCGGACGTTGAGGAAAGTGCGGGGCCGATGTCAGACCCTGCTTGTAGGGTCTGATCTTGAGTGAGCCGAACCAACGGGCAAACCGAGCGGGGTGAGGGATATGGCGACCAAGGACACCGGCGGCGGGCAGCAGCGGGCCACGCGTTCCACCGAGGAAGTCGAGGAGCAGGCGCAGGAAGCGCAGGCCTCCGAGGACCTCAAGGAGCGCCAGGAGAAGCTGTCGGACGACGTCGACTCCGTACTGGACGAGATCGACGACGTTCTCGAGGAGAACGCCGAGGACTTCGTACGGTCCTTCGTGCAAAAGGGCGGAGAGTAGCTCCCCCCTGACTTCGTCGGGGTATCCCGGTCGTCCGTCCCGGCCCGCCGGCCTCAGGCAGGCCGCTCCGGGGCGGATGACCGGCGACGGCACGGGTAAGGTCCGTGCAACGCATGCAAGATCGGCCCGCGGCTCGTCAGCAGGTGGGCCGCCGCCAATCCGGAAGGAAACGCGTGGAAGCCAACCCTCGTAGCACCGGGCGTCTGCCGGCAGCCTTCCTGACGCCCGGCTCGTCGTCGTTCATGGACTTCCTGGGCGAGCACTCCCCGGAGCTGCTCCCGGGCAAGCGCGTCCTGCCACCGGTACAGGGCGCCATCGAAGCACCCCACGGCACGACGATCGTCGCCGCGTCGTTCCCCGGCGGCGTGGTGCTCGCCGGTGACCGTCGGGCGACCATGGGCAACATGATCGCCCAGCGCGACATCGAGAAGGTCTTCCCGGCCGACGAGTACTCGGCCGTGGGCATCGCCGGCACCGCGGGACTCGCGGTCGAGATGGTGAAGCTCTTCCAGCTGGAGCTGGAGCACTTCGAGAAGGTCGAGGGAGCCCAGCTCTCCCTGGAGGGCAAGGCGAACCGTCTCTCCACGATGATCCGGAGCAACCTCGGCATGGCCATGCAGGGCCTTGCCGTGGTCCCGCTCTTCGCAGGCTGGGACATCGACCGCGAGAAGGGCCGCATCTTCTCCTACGACGTCACGGGCGGCCGGTCCGAGGAGCACGGCTTCGCGGCCACCGGCTCCGGCTCGATCTTCGCCCGTGGGTCGATGAAGAAGCTGTACCACGACGACCTGACGGAGCAGCAGGCCATCACCCTCGTCATTCAGGCGCTGTACGACGCGGCCGACGACGACTCGGCGACGGGTGGCCCGGACGTGGCCCGCCGCATCTATCCGATCGTCACCGTCATCACCGACGAGGGTTTCCGGAAGCTGACCGAGGCCGAGTCCTCCGAGATCGCCCGCTCGGTCCTGGAGCGCCGGCTCGAACAGCCCGACGGGCCGCGCGCCGCGCTGCTCTGATGCGCCCCCAGCTCCCGGGGGGCGGTGCCCCCTCGCCACTGACAGAAAGGGACGGATAGCCGGTGTCGACGCCGTTCTATGTCTCACCCCAGCAGGCCATGGCCGACCGGGCGGAGTACGCCCGCAAGGGCATCGCCCGTGGCCGCAGCCTGGTTGTGCTGCAGTACGCCGACGGCATCGTCTTCGTCGGTGAGAACCCGTCCCGTGCGCTGCACAAGTTCAGCGAGATCTACGACCGGATCGGCTTCGCCGCGGCCGGCAAGTACAACGAGTACGAGAACCTTCGGATCGGCGGCGTCCGCTACGCCGATCTGCGCGGATACACCTACGACCGCGACGATGTGACGGCCCGTGGCCTCGCGAACGTCTACGCGCAGACGCTGGGCACGATCTTCTCCAGCGCCGGCGAGAAGCCGTACGAGGTGGAGCTGGTCGTCGCCGAGGTCGGTACCTCGCCCGAGGGGGACCAGATCTACCGGCTGCCGCACGACGGCTCGATCGTGGACGAGCACGGTTCGGTCGCGGTCGGCGGCAACGCGGAGCAGATCAGCACCTTCCTCGACCAGCGGCACCGCGACGGGATGTCTCTCGCCGAGGCGCTCAAGCTCGCGGTCCAGGCGCTGTCCCGCGACACCAACGGCAGCGAGCGGGAGATCCCCGCGGAGCGGCTGGAGGTCGCGATCCTGGACCGTACACGCCCGCAGCAGCGCAAGTTCAAGCGCATCGTGGGACGGCAGCTGTCGCGCCTGCTGCAGGCGGACGACGCGGCGTCCGCGCCCACGGAGGTGCCGTCCGACACGGAGGAGACCGGCACGGAGGAGACCGGCACGGAGGAGTAGCCTCCGGAGCTCTCGCACACGCGCCCCGGCCGCTCAGTCGGCCGGGGCGCTGTGCGTGCGGTGCCGGCGCGGGCCGGGTCAGCGCGGCGGCGGCGCCGTGGAGCCCCGGGGGACAAGGGTGACCGGCAGGGCCCCGCGGGCCGGGGCACCGCCGTCGAGCATCGTGAGCAGCGCGGACATCCCCGCCTCGCCGATGCGTTCCGCGGGGAGCCGGACCGTCGTGAGTTCCGGTTCCAGAGCCGTCGCGAGGGCCAGGTCGTCGAATCCGGTCACCGAGACGTCCTCCGGGACCCGAAGGCCGAGGCGGCGGACGGCCTTGCAGGCGCCCGCGGCGATGATGTCGTCGTCGCAGACCAGCGCGGTCGGGCGGGGTCCGGCCGTGGTCAGGGCCAGCTGGGCGGCCTCGCGAGCGCCGTCCACTTCCAGCGGCGCCGGGAGCGTGCGCAGCTCCGTGTCCGGGGCCGCGCGCAGGGACGCCGCCAGGGCCCGGGCCCGTACCTCGAAGGTCCAGGACGGCACGGCCGATGCGAGGTGGACGAAGCGGCGGTGGCCGAGACCGAGCAGATGGTCCGTCACCTGGCGCATGCCGTCGGCGATATCGAGGTTCACCTGGGCCCCGGAGGCCGGATCCGACGGATCGCTGTCGAGCATCACCAGCGGCAGATCCGTGCCGCGGATCGCGTCCAGCGCCCGGGCCGCCATCGAGGAGGCGATCACCCCGTCCAGCGCGGCGCGTGCGGATGCGAAGGGGTCCTTCGCGGGGCCGACGCCCTCGGGGGAGGGATACAGGACCACGCCGAAGCCGTGCTCCGCCGCCACCGCGGCCGCGCCCGCGTAGACCCGCGCGAAGAACTCGTTGGTCAGCGCGGGCACCACCAGGAGGGCCGTCCGCGTCCGGCCGAGCCTCAGACTGCGGGCCGCGAGATTCGGCCGGTAGCCGAGCTCCCTGGCCGTCTCACGCACCAGACCCGCGGTGCGCTCGGACACCCGGCCACGCCACTTGTCGCCCAGCACCAGCGAGACGGTGGCCTGTGACACCCCGGCCGCCTTCGCCACATCCCTGCTGGTCGGCCGCGCGCCGCCGGAGGAATCCCGGGTCCGCACACTCGCCTCCGCGCTCTGTTGTCGCTCGCCGCGGGGTGGACTCGCGGTCTGCGGACATGGTACGTATGAGGCATCTAGTTATACGTAAAACCTTCCTGACCGAAGCACGTGAAGAGGCAGAACATGGGCGCGGGAGCCTCCGGATACGCAGACATCCTCAGGGCGCCGCACGCCGCCCGGCTGCTCGCGGGCACGCTCGTGGGCCGTCTGCCGAACGGCACCGCCCATATCGCGATCGTCCTGTTCACCCGCGCAGAGGGCGGCAGCTACACGCTCGCCGGAGCCCTCGCGGCCGTCTACGGCCTCGCCACCGCGATAGGCCAGCCGCTCCTCGGGCGGCTCGTCGACCTGCACGGACAGCCCCGCGTCCAGCTCCCCGCCGCGGTCGTCTCCGCCCTCGGCATGGTCCTCTTCGCCGCGGCCGGCATCGCCTCGCTCCCGGTGGCCTACGGGGCCGTCGTCATCGCCGGACTCTTCACACCGCCCCTGGAAGGCGGGCTGCGCGCCCTCTGGCCGAGCGTTCTCGGCCACCGCGAGGACCGGGTGCATCGCGCCTACGCCATGGACGCGATCGCTCAGGAAGTCATGTTTACCCTCGGTCCGTTGCTGGTGACGCTGCTCGTCTGGCTCTTCTCGCCCGCCGCCGCGCTCCTCGTCATCAACGCCGTGGGCGTTCTCGGCGCGCTCTCCGTGGTGGTCTGCGAGCCCTCCCGCACCTGGCGATCCGCACCCCGCGAGGCCCACTGGCTCGGCGCCCTCCGCTCGCCCGGCCTGCTCGCCCTGCTCGGCTCGTTCTTCTTCGTCGGCCTCGCGCTCGGCTCCATCACTGTCGCGGGGATCGCCTACGCCGACGACCACGGCCGCGAATCCGTCTACGGCTGGCTGATGGCCGCCCTCGGCCTCGGCGCCCTCATCGGCGGCGCCGTCTACGGCGCACGCCACTGGGCGGGCGCCCCGGAACGGCGGCTGCGCGTCATCACCGGCCTCCTCGCACTGGGCTATCTGCCGCTCGTGCTCACTCCCGGCGTCCCCGCGATGACCGCCCTCGCCGCCGTCGCCGGAGTCTTCCTCGCACCCGCGATCGCCTGCGCGTTCATCGTCGTCGACCGGCACGCCCCCCGGGGCACCGTCACCGAGGCGTTCTCCTGGCTCGTCACCACGTTCGGCATCGGCGCGGCGGTCGGAACGGCGGCCGCGGGCCCGGCCGTGGAACTCGGCGGGACCTCATCGGGCTTCGCCGTCGCAGGTGCCGGCGGAATCGCCGCGCTGCTCGTTCTGCTGGCCACCGGACGGGTCCTCGCAGTTCCCGGCCGCACCGAACAGATCGCGTCGATGGATGAAAATGATCGAAGCGGTGCTGTCGAACCCGGTTTCAGCTCAGGGCATCAGGCGTAATGTTCAGTCATGGACCGCCGCATTTTCGGGCTGGAGAACGAGTACGGCGTCACGTGCACGTTCAGGGGACAGCGCCGACTGTCTCCTGACGAAGTGGCGCGCTACCTCTTCCGCCGAGTTGTGTCATGGGGCCGCAGCAGCAACGTCTTCCTGCGCAATGGGGCCCGCCTCTACCTCGACGTGGGTTCGCATCCGGAATACGCAACTCCCGAATGCGACAACGTGACCGAACTGGTCACCCACGACAAGGCGGGCGAGCGCATCCTCGAAGGCCTGCTCGTCGACGCCGAACGCCGCCTGCACGAGGAGGGAATCGCGGGCGACGTCTACCTCTTCAAGAACAACACCGATTCGGCGGGAAACTCCTACGGCTGTCACGAGAACTACCTCGTCGCCCGCCACGGAGAGTTCTCCCGGCTCGCGGACATCCTGATCCCGTTCCTCGTCACCCGGCAGCTGCTCTGCGGCGCCGGAAAGGTCCTCCAGACCCCGCGCGGCGCGGTCTACTGCGTCAGCCAGCGCGCCGAGCACATCTGGGAGGGCGTCAGCTCCGCCACCACTCGCTCCCGGCCCATCATCAACACCCGGGACGAACCCCACGCGGACGCCGAGCGCTACCGCCGTCTCCATGTCATCGTCGGCGACTCGAACATGTCGGAGACGACCATGCTGCTCAAGGTCGGCGCGACCGACCTCGTCCTGCGCATGATCGAGGCCGGCACCGTGATGCGCGACCTGACCCTGGAGAACCCCATCCGGGCGATCCGCGAAGTCAGCCACGACATCACGGGACAGCGCAAGGTGCGCCTGGCCAGCGGCCGCGAGGCCTCCGCCCTGGAGGTGCAGCGCGAGTACTACGAAAAGGCCGTGGACTTCGTCGACCGCCGAGGCATCCGCACCGGCACGGTCGAACAGGTCCTCGAACTCTGGGGGCGGACGCTCGACGCCATCGAGGAGGAGGACCTCGACCGGATCGGTACCGAGATCGACTGGGTGATCAAGTACAAGCTCATCGAGCGGTACCGGACCAAGCACAACATGACGATGTCGCACCCCCGGGTCGCCCAGATAGACCTCGCGTACCACGACATCCACCGTCGCCGCGGGCTGTACTACCTCCTGGAGAAGAAGGGCCAGGCGGCCCGGATCTGCAACGATCTGAAGATCTTCGAGGGCAAGTCCGTGCCCCCGCAGACCACCAGGGCGCGGCTGCGCGGCGACTTCATCCGTCGCGCCCAGGAGCAGAGGCGCGACTTCACCGTCGACTGGGTGCACCTCAAGCTCAACGACCAGGCGCAGCGCACCGTGTTGTGCAAGGACCCGTTCCGGTCGGTGGACGACCGGGTCGAGAAGCTGATCGCCGGGATGTAGGACCCGCCGGTTCGGCGCAGCCGTGAACGCGGACCGGGCCCCGTACGTAGCTCGTACGGGGCCCGTGGCACGCCCTAGAGTGTCGAGCGACCGATGTGCCGTCTGAGATCTGAGGAACACGTGCGCCGACTTGCCGGCCTTCTCGTCGTCCCCCTGCTGCTGCTCTCCACAGCGGCGTGCGGAAGCGACAAGGCCTCCGATTCCGCATCGCCGACGAACGGGCTGCCCGCGATCACCGCGGGGCAGAAGTTCGGTGAGAAGCCCACCCTCGCCAAGGGCGAGGGGGATCCGCCCAAGGACCTCAAGGTCGAGGTCATCAGCGAGGGCAAGGGCCAGACGCTCAAGAAGGGCGACCAGGCCCAGGTGAACTACCTCGGGCAGCTGTGGAACGGCAACAAGCCGTTCGACAACAGCTTCGACCGGGGTGAGCCGTTCGCGGTGACGATCGGTGGCGGCGGTGTCATCGAGGGCTGGCAGAAGGCCCTCGACGGCCAGAAGGTCGGCAGCCGCCTCGAGGTGTCGATCCCGCCGGAGCTCGGCTACGGCGCCCAGGGCCAGGGCGAGATCCCGCCCAACGCCACGCTGGTGTTCGTCATGGACATCGTGAAGGGTGTCACCATCCCGGTGTCGGCGAAGGGCACCGAGGTCGCCCAGGACAACATCGACCTGCCCAAGGTCGGCACCAACACCGACGGCAAGGCTCCGTCCATCACCGTGCCCAAGAAGCCCGCCCCGGCGAAGCTCGTGTCGAACTACATCATCGAGGGCAGCGGTCCGGTGGTGAAGGCCGGCGACACGCTGTCCGTGCAGTACAAGGGCGTCCTGTGGAAGGACGGCAAGGAGTTCGACAGCAGCTACTCCAAGGGCGCGCCGGTCAGCTTCCCGCTCGCCAACGTCATCCCGGGCTGGCAGAAGGGCCTGGAGGGCAAGAAGGTCGGCAGCCGCGTCCTCCTCGTCGTACCCCCGGACATGGCCTACGGCGACCAGGGCCAGGGCCCGATCCCGGCCAAGGCCACGCTGGTCTTCTCCGTCGACATCCTGGCGGTTCTGTAAGACTGTCCGGGTTGACTCGCTCAGAGAACGCAAGGAGCAACACGTGAGCATCGAAAAGCCCGAGATCGACTTCCCGGGCGGCGAGCCGCCGGCCGACCTGGAGATCAAGGACATCTGGGAGGGCGACGGCCCCGAGGCCAAGGCGGGCGACACCGTCTCCGTCCACTACGTGGGCGTGGCCTTCTCCACCGGCGAGGAGTTCGACGCGTCCTGGAACCGCGGCACCCCGCTGCAGTTCCAGCTCGGTGCCGGCCAGGTCATCCAGGGCTGGGACCAGGGCGTGCAGGGCATGAAGGTCGGCGGCCGCCGCCAGCTGACCATCCCCGCGCACCTCGCGTACGGCGACCGCGGCGCCGGTGGCGGCCGCATCCAGCCGGGCGAGACGCTGATCTTCGTCTGCGACCTGGTCGCTGCCTGATCGCAACCGGTCACCTTGGGGCCCATGCCTGACCAGGCATGGGCCCCACGCTTTTGCCATCACAGCCCGTGGCGGTAGGTTCGACGATCAGAAGGACTGTGAGGAAGGGCGGAAGGGCGTCGATGGCCATTGCCAAGGCCGAGCGGCTGATGAACCTGGCGCTGTGTCTGCTCGGGGCGCGGCGACCGCTCAGCAAGCGGGAGCTGCGCGGCTCCATCGAGGCATACGTCGAGGCTTTCGGGCCGGGTGGCGGCGCAGCCGGGTCCGACGACTCGTTCAACCGGATGTTCGAGCGCGACAAGGACGATCTGCGCGAACTCGGCCTGGTCATCGCGACCGTGGAGAACCTCGACGGCGAGATAGGCTACCTCGCCCGCCGGGACTCCAACCGGCTGCCGCCCATCACGCTCGACGCCGAGGAGGCCGCGGCGCTCGGCCTCGCCGCAAAGGTCTGGCAGCAGGCCCGTCTCGCCGGAGCCGCCAGCGGCGCGCTGCAGAAACTGCGCGCGGCCGGCATGCCCGAGGCGGAGGACTCGTACGACGACCGGCACAGCGCCCTCGAACCGCGCATCCCGGTCCACGAGTCCGCCTTCGAGCCGCTGATGCTCGCCTGCCGCGACCGCCGGCCCGTGGTCTTCGACTACCGCAAGTCCAATGCCGTACGCCCCGAGACGCGCCATGTCGAGCCCTGGACGCTCGAGTGCTGGCGCGGTCACTGGTACCTCGCCGGCTGGGACCGCGACCGCGGCGCCGAGCGGGTCTTCCGGCTCTCCCGGATCACCGGGAAGGTCCGTTCCCGCGCCGGCTCGTACACCGCGCCCGTGCCCGACGTGGTCACCGTCCGGGAGACCGTCGAGAGCTGGGCGGGCGAGACCGCGACCCGCTCCGCGCTGATCAGGCTGCGCGCCGGGGCCGGCTACCCGCTGCGGGCCCGCGCCACCGCGGTACGGGAACTGGGCGACGGCTGGGACGAGTTGGAGATTCCGTACGGGCACGGGCTGGACGCCTGGCTGGTCGAGTTCGGCCCGGACGTCGTCGTACTGGAGCCCGCCGATCTGCGGGCCGATGTCGTGGACCGGCTGCGCGCCGTGGCCAAGGGCTGAGGGGGACTGCGACAACCATGGCCGCGAACGCCATCGACCAGACCCGGCGAATGCTCTCGCTGGTGACGTATCTGCGCGAGCGCCCCGGCGCCCGCGTCGGGGACGTCGCCCGGGCCTTCGGGATCACCGAGGACGAGCTGATCTCGGACCTCGACGTACTGCCCATGTGCGGAACCAGCTTCCGCGGTGGTGATCTGCTCGACATCGACACGGACGGCGACCGGATCTGGTGGCGCAACCCGGGCGCCCTCGTCGCAGAAGCAGCGGAACCGCTGCGGCTCGCCGCCGACGAGGCCACCGCGCTGCTGGTCGCCGCGCGCGCCGTGGCCACGCTCCCCGGGCTCCGCGAGGGCGACCGCGAGGCACTGCTGCGCGCCACCGCCAAGCTGGAGGCGGCGGCCGGCGAGGCGGCGGGCGCCAGCTCCCGGCTCTCGGTCACCTTCGAATCCGAGGGCGGCGTCTTCGCCGACGTCGACCGGGCGATCTCCGAGCGCCGCCGGCTGTGGCTGCGCTACTACTCCCCGGCGCGTGACGAGCTCACCGAGCGCGAGGTCGACCCGATCCGGCTGTTCGCCGTCGGCCATACGTACATGGAGGCGTGGTGCTACCTCTCCGAGGCGCGCCGGACCTTCCGCCTCGACCGGGTCGCCGAGATCCGGCTGCTGGACGAGCCGTCCGCTCCGCCGGAGATCGAGCTGCGCGATCTGTCGGAGGGACTGGTGCAGCCCTCGGCCGAGGACCCGGAGGTCGTGGTCGACGTCGGACCGGGCGGCCGCTGGGTTGCCGAGTACTACCCGCACGACAGCGCGGAGGAGCTGCCCGAGGGCGGCCTGCGGATCACCCTGCGCACCCCTGACCCCACCTCGCTGCGGCGGCTCGCGCTGCGGCTGGGCCGTGACGGGCGGATCGTCGCCCCGCAGGACCTGGCGGACAACGCGCGCCGGGCGGCGCGCGACGCGCTCGCCGCGTACGACGGCCAGGACTGACGACGGCCGGCCCGACAGCGGCCAGGCCTCACGACGGCCAGGACCAACGACCGCGACCACGACGGACAACGACCGAGATCAAGGAGATATGAGCAATATGTCCATGCCGCCCGGTATCTCGGTACCGAAGGTTCCGGTCCTCTTCAAGGCCGCCTGCCCGGACTGCCGGGCCCGCTTCGAGCTCTCCGCGGGCGCGTTGCGACTGGCGATCGGCGGGAGCCGGCGGACCACGTTCTACTCATTCACCTGCCCGGAATGCGGGGCCGCGGTCCGCAAGCCCGCGGGGGAGCGGATCGTCGAGCTCCTCACGGGCAGCGGCGTACGCACGCTACGTCTCCACTCCACCCCCTGACCCCTCTGCCCCTGGCCCCTGTCCGGGTTGCGATGCGTCCCCTCGGCCCTCCGGGCACGGGGCCCGGGCATCCGACGCCGCGCCCGGTCCTCGAAGATCGCCCGGACAGGGCCTAGGCTCTGCACCATGTTCTGGCCCATGCTCGCCATCGCCCTTGGTTTCCTCGGGATAGCCGTCCTCGGCACCCTTGGCATCCGGGTCTTCCTGGAGGCCCAGCGCCTCGGCCGTCAGGTGGCCGCGACCACCGAGCGGATCAATCGCGCCGCGGAGGAGCTGGAGGGTGCGGCGGCGAGCCTGGCGCGCACCGGCGAGGCCTTGCGATAGCAGAGCGTGGTCTCCGGCGCTGCCAAAGCGGGCGGTACGCTGCAGAAAGCGGCCGGGAAGCCGGGCCGCGGGCCGCAATGGCGTGTATGCACAGGCATTGCCCTGCGTTCACCGCTGCGGGTTACGATCGCTTACAGCACGGTGGTCGGACGTATGTCCGGCCCGCCGGGCAGATGCACTTACTTGTCGCCTCGGTGAAGAAGGTAAACAGCTATGGGTAGGCTCGGCCCCACCGAGATCATTCTCATTCTCGTCGTCATCATCCTGCTGTTCGGCGCCAAGAAGCTCCCGGACATGGCCCGTTCGCTGGGCAAGTCGGCGCGGATCCTCAAGAGCGAGGCCAAGGCGATGAAGTCGGACGACCAGAAGAGCGCCCCGGCCGACCCGCCGGCCCCGGGCTCCGCCCAGGACCACTCCGCGCCGCGCACGATCCAGGCCGCTCCCGGCGATGTGACCAGTTCGCGGCCCGTGACCGAGCCGACGGACACCACCAAGCGCTGACCCTGGGCCGCCGCGGCCGCCGCAGGATGGCGGTCTGCCGCACGAGATGAGGACGTGGGTTGCTCAAGTCTGCCCGCAAGCAGGAGAAGGATCCCGAGGGGCGGATGCCGCTCGCGGAGCATCTGCGTGAGCTGAGGAACCGGCTCGCGAAGGGACTGCTCGCCATCATGGCGGTCACGATCGTGGCCCTCGTGTACAGCGAAGACCTCATGCAGTTCCTGACGCAGTCCGTGCCCAAGTGTGCGCCGGGCGTCACCAGCGACGGCGGCAACTGCGCCATCGTCTCCTTCAACACGCTGATGGCGCCGTTCAGCACGACGATCCAGCTGAGCCTCACCACCGGTCTCGTCATCGCGAGCCCGGTCTGGCTGTACCAGCTCTGGGCCTTCGTGGCGCCGGGCCTGCACAAGAACGAGAAGAAGTACACCTACGCCTTCGTCGGCGCGGCGGTGCCGCTCTTCTCCGCGGGTGCGTACCTTGCGTACCTGATCCTCCCCATCAGCGTGAAGGTGCTCATCAGCCTCACGCCGGGAGGTTCGGCGAACATCCTCTCGCTCGGCGATGTCCTCGACTTCACCCTCCGCATGGTGATCGTCTTCGGCCTCGCCTTCGAGCTGCCCCTGGTGCTGGTGATGCTCAATCTCACCGGCCTGCTGACCGGTCGGCGCATGCTCGGGTGGTGGCGCGCCGTCATCATGGGCGTATTCGTCTTCGGCGCTGTGATCACGCCGACGACAGACCCCGTCGGCATGATCGCGCTCGCCGGGCCGATCACTGTCCTCTACTTCATGGCCGTGGCCTTCTCGCTCGTCAACGACATGCGGCGGCGGCGCAGCAATCCGGACAGGGACCTGGCCGACGACGAGGCGTCCCAGGTCGACCTGACGCCCGAGCCGGTCTCCGCGGCTCTCGCGCTGCCCGAGCAGGCGAGCCCGGAGCGTGACCGCGTGAACGGCTACGACGACGTCACGTGATCTCCGTGGTGACAACAGCAAGGGTGCCGAGCGGGAGCTGGGCACCCTTGCTTCGTTAATGATCGCGCCCGCTGTCAGAGGCGCCGGGTAGGCTCGACAACAAGATGACAGAGGACCTCTCCCCAGCTGAGCGCTACGCGGCCGCCCGGACCCGCGCCGCCGAGCAGGCCACTGCGCTCGCTCCTTTCCGCGACATGTACGCATTCGATCTGGACCCCTTCCAGATCGAGGCCTGCCAGGCCCTGGAAGCCGGCAAGGGCGTGCTCGTCGCGGCGCCCACCGGGTCCGGCAAGACCATCGTGGGCGAATTCGCCGTGCATCTCGCACTGGCACAAGGGCGCAAGTGCTTCTACACGACGCCCATCAAAGCGCTGTCCAACCAGAAGTACTCGGACTTGGTGAAGCGGTACGGCCCGGAGAAGGTCGGGCTGCTCACCGGCGACAACAGCGTCAACTCCGAGGCCCCGGTGGTCGTCATGACCACCGAGGTCCTCCGCAACATGCTGTACGCGGGCTCCCAGTCCCTGCGCGGCCTCGGCCATGTCGTCATGGACGAGGTGCACTACCTCTCGGACCGCTTCCGCGGCGCCGTCTGGGAGGAAGTGATCATCCACCTCCCCGACTCCGTGACGCTCGTGTCCCTCTCGGCCACCGTGTCCAACGCGGAGGAGTTCGGTGACTGGCTGGACACCGTCCGCGGCGACACCGAAGTGATCGTCTCCGAGTCCCGCCCCGTGCCGCTGTGGCAGCACGTGCTCGCCGGGCGCCGGATGTACGACCTCTTCGAGGAGGAGACCGACCACGGCGGCCGCGGTGCGTCCCGGCGCGAGGTCAACCCCGACCTGGTCCGCATGGCCCGCATGGAGAACTCGAAGACGTACAACCCGCGCGACCGCCGCCGCGGCAAGATGGTCCGCGAGGCCGACCGGGAGCGGGAGCGCAGACAGCGCAGCCGTATCTGGACCCCCGGCAGGCCAGAGGTCATCGAGCGGCTGGACGCGGAAGGGCTGCTGCCCGCCATCACGTTCATCTTCAGCCGCGCCGCATGCGAGGCCGCCGTCCAGCAGTGCATGTACGCGGGACTGCGGCTCAACGACGACGAGGCGCGCCAGGAGGTGCGCCGGACAGTCGAGGAGCGCACGGCGTCCATCCCCGGCGAGGACCTCCATGTCCTCGGCTACTACGAGTGGCTGGAGGGCCTGGAGCGGGGCATAGCCGCCCACCACGCCGGAATGCTCCCGACCTTCAAGGAGGTCGTCGAGGAACTCTTCGTCCGTGGCCTCGTCAAGGCCGTCTTCGCCACCGAGACCCTCGCCCTGGGCATCAACATGCCGGCCAGGTCGGTGGTGTTGGAGAAGCTCGTCAAGTGGAACGGCGAGCAGCACGCCGACATCACCCCCGGCGAGTACACCCAGTTGACCGGCCGGGCGGGCCGGCGCGGCATCGACGTCGAGGGCCACGCCGTGGTGCTCTGGCAGCGCGGCATGGACCCGGGTGGTCTCGCCGGCCTCGCCGGTACGCGCACGTACCCGCTCCGCTCCAGCTTCAAGCCGTCGTACAACATGGCCGTGAATCTTGTGCACCAGTTCGGCCGCCACCGCTCGCGCGAGCTGCTGGAGACGTCCTTCGCGCAGTTCCAGGCGGACCGGTCGGTCGTCGGCATCTCGCGCCAGGTGCAGCGGAACGAGGAGGGCCTGGAAGGCTACCGGGAGGGCATGACCTGCCACCTCGGCGACTTCGAGGAGTACGCGCGGCTGCGTCGCGAACTCAAGGACCGCGAGACGGAACTGGCCAAGCAGGGCGCCGCGCAGCGCAGGGCGGCCGCGGCGGGCTCGCTGGAGAAACTCAAGCCCGGCGATGTCATCCATGTCCCGACGGGCAAGTTCGCGGGTCTTGCGCTCGTGCTGGACCCGGGGCTGCCGGCCGGGCGTTCCGGCGGGCACCGGGGCGGATACGAGTACCACGACGGCCCCCGGCCGCTGGTGCTGACCGCCGAGCGGCAGGTCAAGCGGCTCGCGTCGATCGACTTCCCCGTGCCGGTCGAGCCCCTGGAGCGGATGAGGATCCCCAAGTCCTTCAACCCGCGCTCGCCGCAGTCCCGCCGCGACCTGGCATCGGCGCTGCGGACGAAGGCCGGGCACATCGTGCCCGATCGGCATCGCAAGCCGCGCGCCGCCGCCGCGGACGACCGTGAGATCGCCCGCCTCCGCAAGGACCTCAAGGCCCATCCCTGCCACGGCTGCGACGAGCGCGAGGACCACGCCCGCTGGGCCGAGCGGTACCACCGGCTCCAGCGCGACACCCAGCAGCTCGAACGCCGCATCGAGGGCCGGACGAACACGATCGCCCGCACCTTCGACCGCATCGTCGCGCTGCTGACCGAGATGGACTACCTCCGCGGCAACGAGGTGACCGAACACGGCAGGCGGCTGGCAAGGCTCTACGGCGAGCTGGACCTGCTGGCGAGCGAATGCCTGCGCGAAGGCGTGTGGGAGGGGCTCAACCCCGCCGAGCTGGCCGCGTGCGTCTCGGCGCTGGTGTACGAGGCGCGCCAGGCCGACGACGCGGTGGCACCGAAGCTGCCGGCCGGCAAGGCGAAGGCCGCGCTCGGCGAGATGGTGCGGATCTGGGGCCGGCTGGATGCTCTCGAGGAGGAATTCCGCATCAACCAGGCCGAGGGCGTGGGGCAGCGCGAGCCCGACCTCGGCTTCGCGTGGGCCGCGTACGAATGGGCGTCGGGCAAGGGCCTGGACGAGGTCCTGCGCGAGGCGGAGATGCCCGCCGGTGACTTCGTGCGCTGGTGCAAGCAGGTCATCGATGTGCTCGGCCAGATCGCGGCGGCGACCCCAGGCGAGGGCACGACGGTCACCCGTAACGCACGCAGAGCGGTGGACGCGTTGCTGCGGGGCGTGGTCGCGTACAGCTCGGTCGGCTGAGCCGGCGATTCACCACTGCGGTGGGGGGGGGGGCCGGGGGGGGGGGGGGGGGGGGGGGGGGGTGGGGGGGGGGGGGGGGTGGGGGGGGGGTGAGGTGGGGGGGGGGGGGCGGGTGGTGGGGTGTGGGGACCG